>JAFEBR010000529.1 GCA_018242565.1 Planctomycetota bacterium
GCCACCGAAGACAATGGTTCCCGTACCCCCGAGAGTCTCTATGCCGTTGCAAAAAATAGTTCCCACGGTGCTGCCGTCTGCCGCCCCGACGTAGGCGGTGCCGTTGAGGGTCAGGCCATTGGTGACGTAAAGATAGCTGTTGGCGGATTGCGTGGCATCCACGTCGCCATTGATGGTGACCCCGGCCAGCGTACCACTGCCGTCTATGCGAATCGTCGTGTCGCTAGAGACGGTTGCGTTTGCCAGCGTTCCGCCGGCGAGGCTGAGACCGGCAGCATCGGTGAACGTCAAGGTGACATCCAGAGTCCCGCCCGAGAGAGACAGGGGACTGTCTGCCGTGACGCTGCGAACGGTGTCGCTGTCGGCCGAATGGAAGATTGTTCCAAATCCGGCGCCGATGACGACGTCATCTTCGAATCCTGGAGTGCCGTTGGGGCCAGTGGCACCGCTCCAGTTCGCGGCTGTGCTCCAGTTCGAGTCATCCCCGTATCCGGTCCAGATGGCCGACAGCAGCATGCGTGCTTCCAGCACCAGGACCTGGGACGCAGCACACTCGGACCAACTGGGTGGGCGAAGATAGGAACGTGGGGTGCCGCGGTGCCGCCGTCGACGAAATTGGCCAGTCAGTTTCTGTCCCAGTCCAGTCAGCCACGACGTCAGCAACATGGGCGAGCCCCTCCAGTGCAGATGCGAATTCCCTACAAAACGGAAGGCGAAAAAACCTGTCCGACAGAGCGCACGAATTCAGGGTTTTTCCGAAGCCGCGGGCCTTTTCGCGAAAGCGGACCGACCGGCGGTGCGAAAGAACGCCGACAGACTGCTTGACTTTCCAGGAGTTTTGAGAAAGGATCGGAATATCAATTGTTTCCGATGTGTCCGGATGCGGAATCAATTTCCGGGACAGAACTTGAATAGAGAATCAATCAATCGAACGGGTTCTGCTCGGCTGAAAGTGACAGGCGGCGCGTTCGGTCATCCATTCGTGTGTTGAGCCTCTTTTCGATCGAAATGCCCACTAGCTCGCAAATTCTCGAATCTGCTCGTCCCAATGACGTGCCCGACCTGGAGCGGTTCCGCAGTTATCTGCGGTTGTTGGCGCGCCTGGACCTCGATCCCCGGCTGTTGGGAAAGCTGGATTTGTCGGGGGTGATTCAGGAGACGCTGTTTGAAGCCCATCGCGCACTTCCGGACTTTCGCGGTCAGGGGGATGACGCGCTGCTGCTCTGGTTGCGGCAGATTCTCGTGCGCAATCTGATTGATGAAATCCGCCGGTTACGCCGGGTCAAATCGGATGTGATTCGCGAAGAATGGCTTGACGATCTGTCGTCGGTGGCAGAAACGCGGCTGGCAGCGGCACATTCTTCTCCTCGCGCCCGTGCGATTCGAAATGAAGATCTGTTACGCCTGGCCCGAGCTCTCGGTGAGCTTCCCGATGACCAGCAGACCGCCATTGTTCGGCACCATCTGCAGGGAGTTTCACTGGCGGATGTGGCGGTGGAAATGTCCCGGACGAAGCCCGCGGTGGCTGGCCTGTTGCACCGCGGGATGTCTCGATTGCGCGATCTGTTGGGTGAAGATTCAGCCCGATTGTGATTCCCAGGTACTGGCGGGCAGGGGGGATTCGGTTTGGTTTCCAGGAAATCCGCCGCTTGTGCGGTTCCGGGCAAAGGCGGCATCTCAGGAATCCAAAAATCCGAAAAGCTGGCGCGCTCTGTGACACGCGATTCCTCGCCCTTCCTGAAGGCGGTTGTGAACAAATGTGAATGGAGCAATATGGACTGCGATTCTGACTGATGGGCATCAGGAATCCGGGTGAAATGGCAGAGTCGATGTCAGAGATTGATGATCGCGAAACGCGGTTCCATGCCGTGCTGGCCGAATACCTGGAGGCCGCTGAATCTGGGACGCCGGCGCAAGATGCCACCTGGTTGAATCGTTTCCCCGACCTGGCCGAAGATCTCGAGCAGTTTTTCAGTGCCGTTCAGTCCGTAGAGGAATTCACCGCCCCCTTTCGGAAGAAGACTGCGAAACGCGCCGCGGTTCTCGCGGGCCCACGTCGGATCGGCGATTATGAACTCCTGGAGGAAATCGGTCGCGGCGGCATGGGCGTTGTCTATCGGGCGCGGCAGTTGAGCCTGAAACGAGTCGTGGCTGTCAAAATGATCCGGGCGGCCTGGCTGGCAACCTCGGCTGATGCCGAGCGGTTTCGGGGCGAAGCCGAACTGGCCGCACGGCTCGATCACCCGGGCATTGTCCCGATCTACGAAGTGGGTGAAGTCGGGGGATGCCCCTATTTCAGTATGAAGTTGATGGCCGGGGGGAACCTGGCGCAGCGCATTGGCGAGTTTCCAGACGACCCGCGGCGCGCTGTGGAACTGGTCATCAGTGTGGCCGGAGCCGTGGAACACGCTCATCAGCACGGCATCCTGCACCGCGACCTCAAGCCTTCGAATATTCTGCTCGATTCGGAGGGGCGGGCCCTGGTGGCCGACTTCGGCCTCGCGAAATGGCTCGAATCCGACCAGTCGCAGACCCAGACGGGGCTGCTGCTGGGGACTCCCATGTATATGGCTCCTGAGTTTGTGCACGCCCAACGGCAGGCGCAAACACTGCTGGCCACGACGGCCTGCGACGTCTATGGATTGGGGACGATTTTATATACTCTGCTCGCCGGTCGTGCTCCCTTTTTCGGACTGGCCCCGCTGGCCACCCTGCAGGCCGTCAGTGAGCTGGATCCCGAACCGCCGTCACGTCGGAATCCACGCGTCGATCGCGATCTGGAAACCATTTGCCTGAAATGCCTCGAGAAGAATCCCCATCGTCGCTATCGCTCGGCGGCCGACCTTGCCGACGAACTCCAGCGCTGGCAACGGGGCGATGTCATCCTGGCGCGTCCCGTGGGGACGTGTGAACGGCTCTACCGCTGGTGCCGGAAGAACCCGGTTCTGGCCGGCATGTCGCTGACGGCCGGGTTGCTGCTGGTGGGCCTGATCGTCGGCCTGGCGACCGGATACTGGATGGTCAGCGCCGCCCGTAATGAGGCGGATGCCCATCGCCGCGACGCGCAGCGCATCGCCGACAGTCTGCGCCAACAACTGTATGCCAGTGAAATGATTCTCGGGTTTCGGCACGCCGAGCGGGGTGAGTTGGAAGAGCTTCGCGGTCTGGTTGAACATTATCGCCATGAAACCGATCTGCAGGGGTTTGAATGGCACTGGCTGGATGCCCAGGCGCGCCGGCGGCCCCTGGTGCTTACGTGTGTCGGGCATGAAGGCAAAGTGTATGCCGCCACGTGGTCGGCCGATGGAAGCCAGTTTGCCACCTGCAGTGAAGACCGCACGATTCGATTCTGGGATGGCACGACGGGCGCCCCGCGAGAGATCTGGCGTCCCCGTCCCGAAACGGCGTGGGAGCAGGTGCCTGGTCATCTGCACAAAGACGATGAGTTTGCCGTACGATTTTCGCCGGCGGGTCGGTCGCTGGCTTCCATCGGAGAAGACGGCACGGTGCGTCTATGGGACCTCGCACTGCAGACCTGGCAGGCCTTGACCCCCGGGCACAGCCGTGAAGCCGTCTCGGTGGAGTTTTCACCCGATGGACGCTGGCTGGTCACGGCTGGCTATGACGGACGGGTCCTGGTGTGGGATCTTGAACGCAGTGCCCCCTTGCCCGCTTTCACCGAGCATCAGACGGGCGTGCACTATGCCAGTTTCTCGCCGGACGGAACACGGGTGGCCTCGGCGGACCATAACGGCAGGGTCCTGATCTGGGATCGTGAGCAACGCACGCTGGAACACACGATTCAAGGTGGCGAGCACGTCTTCAGCGTGGCGTTTGCTCCCGATGGATCGCTGCTGGCGACCGGCGCCAACGGCGGTCAGGTACAACTCTGGAATCCTCACACAGGCCAGCGCATCCGCAGTCTCGAACCGTTCACCGGAGATGTCCGGTCAGTCTGCTTTTCGCCCGATGGTTCCAGCCTGGCCGCCTCGAGTACCGACGGGACCGTACGCATCTGGTCCGTGGCGGATGGAAACTCGCAGCATTACTTCAAGGCGCATTCCGGGCCAGTTTGGAGCGTGCGTTTTTCTGCCGATGGCGGTCGCTTATTAACCGCCAGCAGCGACAGAACAGCCCGCCTCTGGAAACTCCCGGCGCCGTTGCCTGCCAACCACTGGGTTGGGGGGCCGGCTAGTCCCGCCCGTCGCGTTCGCGTCTCGCCCGACGGCGACCGGTTTCTCGTGGTGACCGTTGATGAACGACTCCATCTGGGGTCTTTCAGTTCTCGGAATCCGCTGACGACCCTGTCCGTTCGGACTTCGGACTGGACGGCGACACCGGTTTTTTCCCCGGACGGCAGGGAACTTGCGCTCGTGCAATCGGAACACCAGTTGCTCCGCTGGCGTCTGGAGGACGAACGCCCCCTGCCTCTCATTCGTCTCGATCAACCCGGGACCGGGGACGAGACTCCGTCGCCAAATCGTTTCCGCCAGTTTACTTATACGGCGGATGGTCGATTCTGGATTCTGCGCCCCGACGGCGGGCTGCGGATCTATGACCGACAGCAGCAACGTGACGTGCGGTTGCCCGTGCGCAATCTTGAATGGCCAGTACTCCTGATGGCACTCCCGGGGGAAAACAAACTGTTGATCAGTGATGAATCGCACGAGCAGTTTCGGATCTGGAATACCCAAACTGAGCAATTCGAGTCGAATATGGCGTACCCGTACGTTCCCCAGTTTGTCACAGTTTCGGCCGATGGGAAATTTCTGGCGCTGGCATCCGGACAGGAGATTCACCTGCTGGAAATTGCCACGGCTAAATTACGGACCGATTTCATTCGTCACAATCTCGATGTGGGCTGGCTGGAATTCTCTCCCGACCGAAAAACGCTGGCGAGTGCCGGGAAGGATGGAACAGTCAGGCTGTGGCATGTGGCCACGGGGCAGGAACTGGCGGTTCTGGAAGATCGCCGAGTCCCCCTGTTCTCGGTCGCGTTTTCACCCGATGGGCGACGCTTGCTGGTCGCCGGTGAACCCGACCCAGACACCGGCAGCACGCTGACGGTTTACGAGATTCCTGCCTCCCCGGCGCCTCACACATCGCATTAACTGCAACCGCAATATGCGATCGGCCCGCGGGGAGTGTCTCGCGCCCACCGGATCAATCGTCAGTCACCTGTTTTCGGAACTCGGCCCGGGCCTGACGGAAGATCGCTTCCACCTGCTGCCGGTCGGCGGCGCTGGCGTACCGGTTACGGGCCACGACGACCCGCAACAGTTGGTCGATCCAGTCGCAGAAAAACTCGGCATCGACTCGGCTCGTGAGGCGTTTCCCAGCCACGGTGACATAGATCGGGCTTGTATGGGCCCAGGCGGGACCGTCGAACAGTGTCGGGTGATCGGGACCGCGGACTCGCAGTGCGATCCAACTGCTGCGCTCAATCGGTACCTCGACTTCGAACTGACGGTGATAAGGCCCCGTGGATTCGTCGTCGGGAACTTCGTCATGCGCAACGACTTTGCCGCTCACGAGCAGTTCGATGTGTCGGAATGGCACGAGGCTTTCAACGGAAATGCTCGCACGCACGGTACCGGGAGCCGGCAGCGCGATCGTCTCTCCGGAGCCCTGACCTTGCACGGTGAGTCCCGGAATGGGGCCATTCGTCACCAGCGTGCGACCGTTCCGCAGACCTTCCAGCCAGTTGGACAGGGTCAGGGGACCTGTCGTTTTCACATAGACTCGACTGCCCCCCAGCGGATCGGTCGAGCGATCGAGCAAGGCATCGGTTCCGACGCACGCCGACAATCGGATGCCACAATTGAGCAACTTGTACCAGAGCCCGGCGGACTGCTCTTCATCGCTGTTGTACGACATGAGGTCCATGGCCTGCACCACCCCCAGAATGGCATCGATGGGCAGTTCGCGTGCCGCGCCATTCGGCTTCTTCAAGTCGTCTTCGAAGGGAAATGGCTGACCGGTGAATAATGGGTGTCCATAGGTCACCACGCCCCCCTGTCGCACCGCCTCGGCCGCCATGCTATGATTCGCTGGAAAATCGAGGTGATTGGGGGTGTTGTCAAAGCCGGTGTATTGCGGCTCGACGAGTTTTCGAATTCCGAAGAATTGCATATGGCCATAGATCATGCTGCGCATTTCTTCGCCAAACACGACGATGTGCCTGTCGGTCGTCACCGGTGCGGGCTGGCCGGTAATCAGGTTGACGTCGCGCAGGTCATCGCCGACGTTGTTCGAGACACACAGGTTCGTGAAATTCAAACCCTCGGCACGGGCCGCGACCAGGGCATCGGCCGTGGTGACCTCAATCGGGCCGCCGGTGTGCAGGTGGACGTGAGAATCTCCCGAGTACCAGCCTCGGGCCGCCATGTCGATCCACGGTTGCAGGTGCACGGTGATCTGCGCCGATTCGGTACCGCGGGAATTCACCGTCACCTTCCGGGGAATGGTTTCCAGTCCGCCCGACACGCTCAAGTGCGCATTGCCTGGTGGCAACTTCACTTCACATGAGCCGTCGGCATAAAAATAACTCTCCCCCCGGCTGGTTTTGCGAACGGCAGCGCCCGCCGGCGCGAGGGGCTGGCGGTCAGGGCCGACAAGACTCAGGCGGGCCGCGGCCGGTACACCGTTCCGCAGAATGCGGATCTGCGCCGTGGTGGGCGGATCGACCGGAAACTCCGTCCCGTCGAGGTGCAGGCGATACACCGTCCCTTCGTAACCGACCAGCAGGAGTTCGCCATCGTGGTCGAGTCCGAACGAGGCAATGCGTTGTGGCGACTGCCCGATTTGGCGCACCTTCAGTAACTGTCGGTCGGCCTGGGTGAGCGCCCAGATTCGTTTGGATTCGAAATCGCCGAAGATGTAGGCACCGTAAAACGACGATTCGCGCTTCGCGCGGTAGACATAGCCACCCGTGACAGAGACGCCGTCACGTCGGCGGTAGGCAAAAATCGGCGGGACGTAGCGTTCACCGGCGCGACGATACCGATCAGAAAACCTGTGGAAGCCTTCGTAGACATTCCAGCCCTGGTTTTCACCGGCCCGGCAGATCAGGACCTTGTCGAACAGGTTCTGTCCGACGTCGCCAATCCACAGGTCGCTGGTGAGAGGATCGAAACTGAACCGCCACGGCATGCGCACCCCCGACGCCCAGATCTCGCGACGCGTGGGGGGCAGGGCGTGGCGGTAGGGATTGGTCTCCGGGATCGCGTACGGCAGATCGTCGGTCTGGTGGTCAACGTCGATTCTCAGAATCTTCCCGGCCAGCTGGCTCATGTCCTGGCTGTGCCCTTCCGGATCCTCCTGAGGCCCGGCATCGCCGGCGCCAATGTAGAGGTATCCATCAGGTCCAAATGCCAGCATGCCACCCCAGTGGATATCAGTGTTCTGGTGAATCTGCAGCAGTCGCCTGGATGGGAGGCCGGCATCTTTTCGCAGGTCGGCCGTTGCCTGCCGTTCGACAATCACCGGGGAAAAGAAGCTCCCCTGATTGCGGACATGATAGTTCACATAATATTTGCGGTTCTTCTGGAATTCGGGATGAAAGGCCAGGCAGACGACCCCTTCGAATTCGCCGGTCGTGGCTTCGGCGGAAAAGTCGGCGAACAGTTCCTTACGAACGTCGGTGCCGTCCGCATCGATCCGCCAGATCTGGCGGGTTTTCTGTTCGACGACCAGATGCGATTGGGGATGGCCGGGCAAAGCGATCACCCAGACGGGAAAGTCAAAGCGGTTTTTTTCTGAGTGGAGTGGCACCAGGCGAATGGGCTGTGCCAAAGCGGGGATCTCGCTCGGCAGACCGGGATAAGGGGTGTCGCGATCCGACTGCTTCAGCGAGCCGAGATAGGCAATCAGGTCGGCGAATTGATCGGGGGGCACCTGTTTGTGAATGCCGGCCGGCATCAGGGATTCTGCCACCCGCTTTTCCTGCTCAATCTGGGCCAGGGGAATCTGCTGCGGCTTGCCCTCGGCGTCGTAGAACTGCAGGCTCTCGGCCGTCCGCTGAATCAAGACCCCGGCATGAACTTTGCCATCGTGCGTCGTGACCACCACGGTTCCGAAATCGGGGTGGACCGTGGCGCTGGGTTCGAGCACGGCTTGAATCAGTTGGTCGCGCGAGAGTTTGTCGCCAATGTAAGTCAGTTCCGGGCCCGCCTTCCGGGCTTCGCCCGCGAATGGGTGGCATTTCTGGCAACCCGCCGTCTGCGATTCGAACACGCGTTTACCCCGCGCGGCATCGCCGCCTTTCAGGGCCGCCTGACGATGCGCTGCCAGTTGCTGCGGGTCGACAGGCTGTGCCGATAGGCCACGGGGGGCCCCGACGATGACGTATGAAACGGCAAAAACGACAACAGCGATCCAGCGGCGCGACATGTATCGATTCCTGAACAAAGTGACTTGTCTGGCCAGGTGATATCATAGTGGGTCGGTCTGGACTGAGAAGTGCGCGAGCTGTCTCGTAGGTATCGTGTATGGATTGCCCGCAATGGGAGCGCCTGTCAATCGGCTGGAAAATCGCACGGCTGGCGGACTTGTTGGGCGTCTTATCGTGCCTGGAACCACAGGTGGCGACGATCGTCAGGAGTTCATGAGGCTGGTATCCTGATGAGAGTCGCTGTGCTGCTTGTTCCGCCAGAATCCGCCTGAAGGTTCAGGCGGGCTGTTGGCTCTGAATGTCCTGTGGGGAATTTTGGCTTTATGTCTGCTGTTGAACCGGCCACTTCTGTATTGATCAGTCGGGATCTGTTTTTTACGAGCAAGGTGACGGGCACGGCCCAGGCCTTGGGAATCTCGTTGCGTGTGGTCGGATCGGTCGCTCAAGCGTTGGAGTTGGTGGCAGAGCGACCGTGCCCGTGCGTGTTGGTCGATCTCGCCGATCCGGGGCTGGATGTGACGCAACTTGTGCAGCAACTTCCCAGTGCGCCCGGCCCGCGAGTTGTGGCCTTTGGTTCGCACGTGGCCACGGCTCGACTCGAAGAAGCGCGCTCCGCGGGATGTACCGAGGTCCTGCCGCGCAGTCGATTTTCTGCAGAGTTGCCCGAGTTGTTGAAAAAGTACGCCGGAGGATCGTCGCATGCCGCGCCGACTTAAGAACCAGATCGTGCTGGTACTGTGGATCGTCCTTGAACTGTTTCTGGGAGCAGGGTCGGACTTCGCCCGGGGAGATGAAGGGGGTTCCGGGCGGCTGTTAATCATCGGCGGGGGGACGCGTCGGTCCAGCGTCGAGATTTACGAGCGCCTGATCGAAGGGGCCGGGGGACGGGAGCGGGCGCAGATTGGGATTCTACCGACGGCCAGTCGTTCGCTGACCGGTTCACAGAAAATGGTCGATACGCTGTTGCGGTTCGGGTTGCAACCGAACCAGGTGGAGATTCTCGACCTGACACCGTTCAACGCCAAAGAGCGCGCCTCCGATCCGCAACTGGTCGAACGTGTCCGCCGTTGTACGGGCATCTTCATCGCCGGGGGCGATCAGCGGCGCGTCACGGCGGCCCTGATCGGACCAGACGGCACCGACCGACCGGTCCTGCAGGCGATCCGTGACGTGTTTCGGCGCGGCGGGATCATCGCCGGTTCCAGTGCCGGGGCCGCCGTTCAGAGCGAACTGATGCTCGCCGTCTCTGGTTTGCCCGCCGACCTGACCGATGAAGGCTTCGACGCACTCGATTTTGGATTGTCAGAGCACGCGGCTCGGCGCGGTCTGCATGTCTCGCCCGGGTTGGGATTTCTCCAGAGCGGCATCATCGACCAGCATTTCAATCAATATCGCGGACGACTCGGCCGATTAGCCCGGGCGGCCATTGAACGGCAGTCGCGCCTGGCCTTCGGGGTGGACGAAAATACGGCTCTTGATGTCGGCCCGCAGGGTGAATTTGAAGTGGTCGGCACCGGATCTGTGGTGATTCTGAATACGGTACAGGCCAAAGCCAGCGATGGTCCGCTGGGGTGCCGGCTGTCGCAGGTCATTGTCTCGGCTCTGCAACAGGGAGACCGTTTCAACCCACAGACGGGCGTCGCCACGATTCATCCCGGTAAGCGAGAGGTGGTTGCAGGCAAAGAAGACCTTAATGGCAATTACTTGATCGCCGATATGGCGGGAGAAGGGGCCATCAACCACGCGCTCTTTACCGGCCTGGCGGAAAACACCAGTCGCACGCAAGTGGGGGTCATGCTCAAACATGATGGGACGTTTGCGCACGGGTATCGATTCACATTCAGCAAGACCGCCGAGACCCGAGGGTACGAAGGCTATGTCCGCGATGAGTTCAGTAATGCGATTTTGAACGTGAGGCTGGATGTCGAACCCGTGGTGCTTGGCTTGCAGGCATCGGCGACCGCGGTGCCGCGCGACGTCTCTGGGGAAAAATCCGCGGCGGAACTGCAGGCGGTCTGGTTTCGTGGTCTGTTGGCCACCGATGCCTCCGGCCACTTGCGTCCCGAGGCCGCCATCACGCGGATCGAACTGGCAAGGGCATTGACCCGGCTGATTCATCTCGAATTGCCCAGAAAGGAAACTCAGCGGCCTGTCGATATGGACGAAGCACTGCCGGAAATGGAAGATGTATTGAAGGTGCTGGGGGCCGGACTGATGTCACTCGATGGACAGGGCCGATTTGCCGGCGAGGCGATCGTCAGTCGGCGTGACGCGGCAGGAATTCTGGTGCGGGCGTGCGAACGCTATCGTGGTGAAAAGCTGCCGGGAGCCGTTCAGGAACTTGAGGATTCTCAGGAAGAGAGTCCCGAATTGCAGGAAGCCATCTATGCCGCTGTCGAAGCCGGATTGCTGCCGGTGAATGGTCGGCGCTTCGATTCCGAGCGACCGGTCACCCGCAAGGAAGTGGCTGTAGCCCTCTGCCGGATCATCGAATTCTCGTGGGACTGATCCGCCGCACGGCTTTCGGATTCGCCCCCCCCAAGTTGGAGTGGCAATCTGGCCAGACAGTGCAGATCGGCCCGTGCGCCATCTGTTGCCAGCGCGGGGTTCCCGGCGGTTGCTGCCTGGCAAATCTGGGGAGTTGATGTGCGCAGGGGACGCCGGGGAATTGGGCTATTCGCGAAGTTCCTGGTTGTGCTACATTCCGCCCCCATTTGACCGTCCTGGACGCGATGAGACCGCATTTTGCTTTCTTTTGCCCTGAAAACGCTGGCCTCGGACCGGGGTAAATTCTTCACTGGCGTGGCCGGTGTCGTGTTTGCGCTGGTCCTGATGAATATTCAGGGAGGGCTATATCTCGGCTTAATGAGCAAGGCGAGTCTGCTCGTGGACCACTGCGATGCCGATTTGTGGGTGGGCCAGAAGCGAGTGGATAATGTCGATCTGGCCCGGGACATCCCTGAGATTTGGATGAACCGGATTCGCGCTCTGCCGGATATTGATCGCGTCGAAGCCTATATCGTGGGCAAAGGGACAGCGACCTTGAAGGGGGGGCGTCTGGAAGACGTCTGGATTGTCGGGTCGCATCCCCGCAGCATGCTGGGGACGGCCTGGGGGTTTATTTCCGGATCTCCCGAAAGTCTCAAGCGACCCGATGCTGTCAGTTTCGACGAAGTTGACCTGAAAAAACTGGAAAACCCGCGGGTCGGGGAATGGCTGGAAGTCAACGGGCATCGTGCTCGGCTGGTGGCACAAACCAAGGGGATCACCGGGTTCATTACGATGCCGTACCTGTTTACGACGTTGGAGACAGCCCGCCGATTGTCCGACATGCGACCGGGGTTTTGTTCGTTCTTTCTGGTGCGGGCCGTTCCCGGCTGCGATAAGGAGCGACTGGCCGCCCAGGTTCGCCGTCGACTGCCGAATGCAGCGGTCTTCACTCCTCCGGAATTTGCACGCATCTCGCAGGATTACTGGATGGAGCGGACAGGCATTGGCATCAGTTTCGGAGCTTCTACCTGTCTGGGATTGCTGGTGGGATTGATGATGGTGGGGCAGAGTCTGTACGCACTGGCACTTGATCATCTGGCGGAGTTCGCCACCTTGAAAGCGATGGGGGCCGACGACAGTCAGGTCTGCCGGGTGATTTTGATTCAATCGTTGACGATGGCCGGAATCGGTGCCCTGGTGGGGGTGCTGATCGTGCTGGCCGTAGGAAAGTTATGGTACTCGCCACTGGCTCCGCTGGAGATTCGACCGAGCCTGCTGCTGGGATCGACTCTGGTCATTGCCGTCATTGGTCTCGCGGCTTCGTTGTTGCCCTATCTGAGAATCCGTCGGATTGACCCGGCGGTGGTGCTGCAAGGATGAGAGAGAGGTTGTCATGGATGATGCCTGTATTCGCGCCAGCGGCTTGAACAAAGCCTATGTCACGGGAGATTCGGTGACGCCGGTCCTGCAGGAAGTCGGCCTGGAAGTGACTCGGGGTGAATGCCTGTTTCTGGTCGGCCCTTCCGGGAGCGGCAAGACGACGCTGTTGTCGATCCTGGGGTGCATCCTGTCTCCCGATTCCGGTGCTCTGACCATCTGCGACACCGAGGTGTCGGCCTTTTCGTCGACCGAGCAAGCCCGGTTTCGTCGCGAAAAACTGGGATTCGTGTTCCAGAAGTTTCACTTGTTCGCGGCCCTGTCGGCCCTGGAAAACGTACAGATCGCCTATGCACTGATCGGGACCAACAAGCTTGAATCTCGCCGCCAGTCGCTCGAATTGCTCGATCGCGTGGGGCTGGCTCACAAGGCGGGTTCGCAGGTACGGCACCTCAGCATGGGGCAGCGTCAGCGGGTGGCGTTGGCGCGGGCTTTGGCAGGTAATCCTGAGGTGATTCTCGCCGACGAACCGACCGCGTCGCTCGATGCCGAGGCCGGGATGAACGCCATGCACGTTCTGAAAGAACTGTGTCGCTCGCTGAACAAGACCGTGGTGGTGGTGACGCACGATTCGCGCATCTTTCCCATGGCGGATCGCATTCTGCGGTTGTCGAACGGTCGCATCGCTCCCGAACCTGTTCCGGAGACTCCCTATTCCACTTCCGCGGCGTGACAGGACACTGACGTCCTCTTCGTTTCGATCCTTGCGAAAGTTCAGTTGATGCGTGCGTGGAAACTGATGTTGGCCGTTCTACCAGCGACGGCGGCCGTCTGTCTGACCTGGTCGTACCTGGCGGAGCAAAACCGCCGTGCGGCGGCGCGCAGCAAAGCGGCGCAAGTCGAACCGTCCTCGGCGGGCATCAATCAGATTTACGCCAGCGGTCTCGTCGAGGGTGCCGGCCAACCGATGGCGTTGCAGTTTGAAGTGGCCGGTCGTCTGGATCGGATCCATGTGAAAGAGGGAGATGTCGTCGAAGCGGGAGCCGCGCTCGCGGAACTCGATGCCGAGTTGTGGGAATTGCGGGTCGCCGAAGCCGGAACACAGGTCAAATTGGCCCGTGCGGAACGCGAGCGGTTACTGGCGGCAGGAAAAACCCCGCGGCGTGAAGAATTGACCATCGCCGATTCGAAAGTGGCGCTGGCAGAAGGGGCCGTGCGACGCGAACGCCTGATGCTCGAAAAAGCCGTGCTGCGGGCGCCGACCAACGGGGTGATCTTGCGCGTACGGTGTGCGCAGGGCGAGATGACCGGTCCCAGTGATCCGCGGGAACTGATCGTGATGGTCAATCGTGACGTGACCCGTGTTCGCGCGTATGTGGAAGAACTCGATGCCTTCAGTGTGTCGCCTGGGCAGCGCGCCACGGTGGCCGCCGACGGCATTCCAGGCCGACAGTTCACCGGCATTGTGCGCGCATGTGCTCCCGGAGTCGGTCCGAAAACGCAGATGCATCTGCGACCGGCTGAACGGGTTGATGTCCGGGTCCGCGAGATCCTGATCGATCTCAAAGATGGCAGCGATCTGTTGATCGGACTCCCCGTGGATGTGCTGGTGTCGGTGGAAAATCCCCTGCCCGATTATCCTGGTCCACCCGGACGCGGCAGCGAGCGCATGCCTGTGACGGGCAACGCGGGAACCATCATACCTGCCAGTCGGGAAACCGTGGATCGTTGAGAATCCCACGTGACGGTGGAGGTCGCCCGGACTGTGCCGTCACTGGGCGGCTGTGCAACCGGCGCGAAAATCCGAACAATTTTCGGAATTTGAAAAAATTCGCGCCCGTTTGTCGGATGAGTAACGCTTCACTTGCAGCCGGCAATGTGACGCGGTCATCGCCAGCGACTCAAACACTGGTAGCAAGTAGAGTCGGGTGTGCTTGCATCCCGAAGGGCTCGTTTGGACCGCCGCGAAGTACGATCTTCGAGTGATTGTCACCCAGAAAACAGGCTGTCCGCCCTGAGGGGCGGACAGCCTCACTGGAATACAATAAAATCGAGCAGCCACCAGTCCGAATTTGTCGGCCAGGTCGGAGGCCTATTCGGGTTCGCGAGCGTCCCACCACCAGCGGCTGGCCGGCAGTTTCGGCAGTTTGCCGCGTTCGCCCACCTGGGTTAGCCGTTGGTCTTCCCGGGCGAGTTTGGGGTCGCGGGCCACTGACAGCAGGTTTCCCTCGACGCCACCAGCGACCTGCACGACGAGGTTGGTTCCGTTGTAGACTTTGTGGTTGATGACCGATTCAATCACCGTTGGCGGCGGCACGACGGCCGGTTGATAGGCGCCATCGCGACCGAAGCTGCCCAGGTTCCAGCCTGCCCGGTCGTGCAGATGCTCTTCGCGGCACAAGGCGGCGACGAGTGCCATGTCGAACAGGTTGCGAAGTTCGGCGAACACCGGTTCGCGGCGGGCGAGTTGAGCGTAGTGTTGAGTAAAGTTCTGCGCGAACAACTGATTGACCGCTTCGGAAACACCCGTGGGGACATGCTGTCCGCGGGAATTGACGAACTGGTTTTCAGATTGCACCAGGACCGACGAGTCCTGGATCTCGAAGACATTGCGATTGGGATTATGGACGATCGCGCCGTACTTCATCGTCAGCCACCAGCGCAGAGCTTCAAGCGGCGCGCCTTTGGTCTGGCCCGCCGCCTTGAGCAGCGCGAAGTAACTGGGGATGTCTTTGCCGCCGTCGAGTTTCTCGACGCCGATCAGTTTCATCCGGTAGTCCGCCTCGGCGACGATCTGGGCCACACGGGTGTTGGCGGGGACGCCAATGATCACGACATCCTGTTGACCGAGTCGACGTTGCAGTTCGCCCAGCCAGCGATCGCGAGCCCCTTTCCCTGGCGCCAGCGGGGTACGACTGGATTGCTCGACGAAATCGCGAACGGCTTTCAGGTTGGCGTCGCGGGTGTTAATTGAGCAGCCGAATTCTCCGGGACCACCCGGTGCAAAGGTTCGCAGAATGACGACCAGGTCGTCGAGTTGCAGAGCCGGACGGGCCGACTCCCGACCGATCGCCCGGCCGGCGTTGTCGAACTTCCAGCCCTCGGCCGGGCCGCCGATTACGATGTCGTGATCGTCTGGGTAGACAAATACGTAGCGAATCTGCGTAAGGCCAGCCAGGTGCTGCATCGTCTCGAGAACCGGGCGACCGGCTTCCAGTCGACTGGCGACGGTCTGTTCGAGGCGTTTGAGTGAAACCAGCCGCAGGCTGCTGGGGCGCGCCATGTCGCTGTTGAGGTCCGCTTCGCGCACCCGCCGACCGAGCAGTTCCAGTTCGCCCTGGGTGTCTTCTTTCGTCAGCGTTCGCATCAGCCCATGCGGATCGACATAAACTCCCGTGCGATAGGGCATCATCGAACCGGGGCCACTGGATTCTTCCCAGCTTTCCGGTTGGACGGTGGTGGAAATCAACTGCATGAGCGAATTGAAATCGGCCTGGACCCCGCCACCCAGTGTGCCACGGTCACGCACGACATCGCCGCGCGTCCGCGATCGCTCTTCTTTCCGCGGAATCCGTGCGGCGGTGGCTGCGGCACCCTGCAGTTCTCCCTGGTCGCGCTGCGCATCGGCAATCTGTTTGAGATAGCTGGAGCGCTCGGAGGGATCCGGGATCGCAGTCGCGGCATCGACCGCCGGTCCAAATTCGCCTGCCGCCAGGCGGGCATCGAGCAGGTCGGGTTTGGCAACCGCACCAGAGGCAGCGGGCTTGTCGGCGGCGCTGGCAAGTACGAGGCCGTGCAGCGTCAGGAGTGCCGTCAGGCACCCGCACTGCACGAGACGGACACAACGGGCGCGCATCGACGGCCCGGACACCGGAAACGAGACAGAGATCATGAGGGGGTCCTGTAAAAGTTCCCTAAGCTGCCCACAGTTCGAGAACTTCAGTTCTGCCTTCAGCATCGCGTGTGCGCTGCGAAAATTCAAGAAAAAACCTGAAATTTGTCGGGAAAAACGGGGTTCAGGTCATTGACATTTACGGAACGTGCAAGTTTACTACCACCACAGACGCTCACGAACGGGCGAAAAACACAGAGTTTTCTGAAGGTTTCAGTAACTGTCACAGTACGTAGGACCCAGTTTCAGGAGGTAGAAATGGCCGCAGCGAAGGCGAAATCAATCAGCAAGTCAGACATCATCAAGACGTTGGTCGAAGAGACTCAGCTCACGAAGAAGCAGGTCGTTTCGGTTCTTGATTCGCTGTCGGGTCTGGTGGCGAAAAACGTTGGTAAGAAGGGCCCTGGCGTGATTGCGCTGCCCGGCCTGGTGAAGATCAAGGTTGTCAACAAGCCCGCACAGCCGGCCCGCAAGGGTGTGATGGTGCTGGGTCAGCTCCGCGATCTGCCCGCGAAACCTGCTTCCAAGAAGGTTCGCGTTCTGCCGCTCAAGGCGCTCAAGGACATGGTCAAGTAATTCGGGGCTTTCCCGATCAAGTCTCACCGTTTTCGCGGTGAGGCTTGATGCCCCGATTTGTTTGCGGACCTGTGCCCGCAGTGTTCAACCGGTTGTGATCGCGACATCAGGCGCAGCCTGCCAACGGTCTCTGCGACCAGACTTCAGGTGAACGGGTTCTAAGGCCAGACGCTTTTGCAAGAGGGCGAACTTTTCAGGATCGTTGCAGTCAGCAC
Source organism: Planctomycetota bacterium (assembly GCA_018242565.1). Classification (GTDB taxonomy): domain Bacteria; phylum Planctomycetota; class Planctomycetia; order Planctomycetales; family Planctomycetaceae; genus JACQFH01. The sequence goes on from JAFEBR010000529.1 coordinate 16,943, forward strand.
GGTCCGTGGAACGTTCGCCCTCTTGTCATTTCATGCCCGCCCGAGGACGGTCAGTTCGTCTTGCGACAGCCGCAGAGTTTTTCCCGCGAGCGGCCGCTTACGGGTTTCTGCCAGCGGGCAACCTCCCGGGGTATCTGGTAACGTAGCAGTACTCGACTGAGAGAACTGTTCATGTCAGGACTGCCTCCATGGGAAGAGAAATGCCATCCGAGACCCTCGATCGGGCCCGACTGCAGCGATGTTATGAGCAGTTGCGCGACGGGTTGCTGGCGGCAAGAAACGCCCAGGGGCACTGGGAAGGGGAGTTGTCGACTTCGGCGTTGTCGACGGCCACCGCGGTGATGGCTCTGGAAATGGTCCGGCGGGCTTCGACTGCGAGACCTGGCGGTGAGTCCCCGTCGTCGGCACTTCTGCCGAACTTGATTGCTGGTGGAGTGGCCTGGCTCGCGCAGCACCAAAATGCCGATGGCGGTTGGGGCGATACGTGCCTCAGTTTCAGCAATATCTCGACCACCATGTTGTGTCACGCCGTGTTCCACGCCACCGGAACCGTCGAGCAGTACCCACAGGTTGTGGCGATGGCCGCGGCGTATCTCGACAAAGCGGGGGGAGTCGCGGCGCTGCGAGCCCGATACGGCAAAGATAAGACGTTCTCGATTCCAATCCTGACACATTGTGCGCTGGCGGGACTGGTTCCCTGGCGCGAGGTTTCTCCGCTCCCCTTTGAGCTCGCCTGTATCCCGGCCCAATTCTACAAATGGGTGCGTTTGCCGGTCGTCAGTTACGCGTTGCCTGCCCTGATCGCGATTGGCCAGGTGCGACACCATTTCCTCAAGCCGGCCAATCCGCTGATTCGTGGCATCCGCAATCTGGCCATTGAAAGCAGTCTGGCCAAGCTGACGCGCATTCAGCCCACGAGTGGGGGATTCCTGGAAGCGGTGCCACTGACTAGTTTTGTCACCATGAGTCTGGCAGGAATGGGACGTGCCGATCATCCCGTGGCGCAGCGCGGAATGGAATTTATCGTGCGTTCAGTGCGTGCCGATGGCAGTTGGCCGATTGATACGAATCTGGCGACCTGGGTCACCACCCTCTCGATCAACGCCTTGCGCGACGATGTTCCGGTCGAGGCGCGCCCGGCGCTGGTCGACTGGTTAGTCGGCCAGCAGTATCGCGAAATCCACCCCTATACGAATGCGGCTCCGGGGGGCTGGGCCTGGACTGATCTTTCGGGTGGGGTTCCCGATGCGGATGACACCCCGGGGGCCATGCTGGCACTGTTGGCATTGGATGACATCGGTGCGATTCTGGGCGACGAGTCTGAGTTCGATGACTCCGATCAAGCTTCTGCCGAGTTTCTGGACGAGTCTGACTCTGCGTCAGCGAATGAACCTGAGCCAAGTCCCGACCATCCCCGCATCGTGGCTGCCTTGGATCAGGCGGTGGGCTGGCTGCTCGACCTGCAGAACTCAGACGGGGGCTGGCCCACGTTCTGCCGCGGATGGGGGACATTACCATTCGACCGCAGTTCCCCAGACCTGACCGCCCACGTGATTCGGGCCCTGGGGCGCTGGATTCAGTTTCAATTGCTGCGAGCCCTGCAGGGGGAAGTGGAGATTGAGGCCATCCAGAAGCACCCAGCCGGGAAGCGGATTCAACGCACCATTTCCCGCGGTTTTCAGTTTCTACGGAAGGTTCAACGGCCTGACGGGGCCTGGATTCCGCTGTGGTTTGGAAATCAGCACGCGGCAGACGAAGAGAATCCGACGTACGGGACGTCGCGTGTTCTGGCAGCGTTTGTGGAACTGGGGGAGATGTGTGAGCCGGCCTGCCAAAAAGCTGTGCAATGGCTCGTGCAGGCTCAGAATTCCGATGGGGGCTGGAGCGGCAATGCGGGTGGGCCATCGAGTATTGAGGAAACGGCCTTGGCGACCGAGGCGTTATTGACGGTAAAATCGGAAAATCCCGAGATTTCCGGGGCTGCCCAGCGGGGAATCGCCTGGCTGTTGAACCGTTTTGACGCAGGGGGATTGGCTGATCCGTCGCCAATCGGCTTCTATTTTGCTAAGCTGTGGTACTTTGAGAAACTTTATCCTGTCATATTTGCGACAGCTGCATTGCGGCGAGCCGTGAAGCAATTCACCGCCCGATAAAAGACGCTGACCTACGTTAACGACGGGAATTTGACGCGGGTGCTTACAGAGATCGTAAGTGCTTCTGCAGGTTCCCTTCCTCCGATAAAGCTCCCAATCTATCAACCCGGTGTTGGGAAGGAGTTCGAATTGACGCTTTCTTCGAATGGTTACGAAAGCCACGAGGACGACGGTGTGGCGACAGTCGCCAGCGTTTCTTCTGAAACTGAGCCCGATGCTGCTGGAGATGACGTCGAAGCTGAACTGGTTCCGCGTAAACGCGAAAAGGTGCGGCGGAGTACCAGCCACCTGAAAGCGGTGCCCGAGACCCTGGCACATCGCGAACAGTTGAAAGCCGCGGCAGAGCGGTTTGCGCTGCGCCTCGACAAGAGCCAGCCGTTCTCCAAGGACGATCTGGAAGGATTTGGTCGCCAGTTGTTGACCGAGTTGGGCGAGCCAGAGAAGTTTCTCGGTTTCATCATGGTACTGATCGGGAACTTCTTCTGGAAGCAGCAGTTTCTGACGATTCCGTTCAATCGGCGCATGCTCCTGTTGCCGCATTGCCTGAAGCATGCGGCCGGGTGTCCGGCCGACTACGATGAATTCGGGCTGGATTGCGAGAAATGCGGAGCCTGTTCGATTGCCGATTACAAAACTCGCGCTGAGCAACTGGGCTACAAAGTGCTGGTCGCCGAGGGCAGCCCGATTGTTCTGAAAATCATTGTCTCTGGACACATTGACGGCATCTTGGGCGTGGCGTGCCTGAACGTGCTGGAAAAGGCGATCGACAAAGTGCTGATCGCCGGCGTGCCGTCGTATGCGGTGCCTTTGCATTCCGGAGACTGCAAGAATACGACTCTGGACGAAGCGTGGGTGTGGGACGTGCTCGAAAAGTATGAAGAGCCACAGGGATCGACGACAGCGAGCTATGTACCGTTGATGCGGTCGGCGAACGAACTGTTTGATGTGCATTTTGAGCGGTTGTTGCCGCGGGTGCGCAGCAAAGGGGTGCCGCAGGATCTCGATTCGGCGTTGTCGGCCACCGAGGCAGTCGCGTACGACTGGCTCAAGCATGGCGGCAAGCGGTTTCGGCCGTTCATCACGCTGGCGGCCTACGACGCCGCCCGGGGCGGGGCCGCGTCTTCGGCCGGACCGGGGGCGGTGCCACAGGTCTTTCCCGATTCTGTCAGTCGCGTGGCCATGGCGATCGAGGCCTTTCACAAGGCGTCGCTGGTGCATGACGACATCGAAGATGATGACTTGTTCCGGTACGGCCGGGAAACGCTGCATCGCAAGTTTGGCACGGGAACGGCCATCAACGTGGGGGATCACCTGATTGGTCTCGGTTACCGACTGGTGACGTCGATCCGTGGTGAAGTGGGGGCTGAAGCGGCAGCGGACATCGCCGATCGCATGGCGGCCGCGCACATCAAGCTCTGTGACGGGCAGGGGGCAGAAATGCACTGGCATGGTTCGCCTGGCCAGATGCTCAAACCGATTGATGCGCTGCAGATTTATGCCCTGAAAACGTCACCTGCCTTCGAAGCGGCCTTGTATGCGGGACTGCGTCTGGCCGGTCCAATCGCCCCCTATGAAGAGATGATCCCCGTGTTCACCCGGCACCTGGGGGTGGGCTTCCAGATTCTGAACGACCTCAAAGACTGGCAGGGTGATCAGAACAACAAACTGGTCGCCGGTCAGGATGCCCAGTCGTTACGACCGACGCTGCTGTTGGCGCTGGCTTTTGAAGCGGCCTCCCCGGCGCACCGCGCTGAGTTGGATGCCATCGTGGCTGATTCGGGATCTGAAGCATTGCGAACAGGTCGCTTGCGGCGGATCTTCGAAGAATGTGGTGTCTTCGAGAAGGCTCAGTCGCTGGTTGAAAAGTCGCGTGCCCGAGCCGAGGCGCTGGCCGACGAGGTGCAGCCTGAATCGCTCCGGCAGTTGCTGTACTTCCTCGTCGACATGGTGCTGGCGCCCGAGATGGAAGAACCCCCCATCGCGAACGCCCACGCCCCACTGGTTTCACTGCCGGTCGTGGCCCTGTCGTAGTCAAGCTGAGTCGTCGTCTGGTCAGCCGATTTGCGATGACCTGACGTCTGCGGTATCAGTCTGGAATCGGCGCGCCCTCTGGGGCATTCCGACTATTGTTCCGCAGGCGGAATTGGCCGGGGCCACTGTTGATTCTGCAGAGAGTTCCTGCGAGATTCTGCAGATCCCGGAAGTCTGCGACAATCGCAGGCCGGGTCATGCTCTGCGAGGAAATCATGAAAATCTCGACATGCCTGTGCAGCCTGGGTTGTGCCCTGCTGAGCCTCATTCTGGCGCCCACTGCGGCCTGGTCGGCGGATCGCGAATTTCGTGCGGGCGCCTTTGCCCAGCCGATTTCGCCGACGAAATTTCCAGCACCCGTGAATGGAAACATGAAAGGGGCCTTCGCGACCTCGATTCATGATCCGATGCATGCCCGCTGTCTGGCACTGCATGACGGGAAAACGGAAATCGTGTTCTGCATTGTGGATGCCTGCGCGATTCCCCGAGATGTCTGCGATCGCACGCGAGAACTGGCTTCGCAACAAACCGGGATTCCCGCCGACAACATCCTGATTTCCGCCACCCACACGCACTCGGCGGCCGCGCTGACGCCCCTGTTTCAGAGTGCTCCGGATCCCGACTTTGTCGACGCCTTGCCCGAACGTCTGGCCGCTGGGATCGCACGGGCGCACGCCCAACTCGAACCGGCCGAAATCGGCTGGGGGCAGGGCAGTGACCCGTCGCAGGTTTTCAATCGCCGCTGGCTCGTGAAGCCCGGCGAAGCCTATGAGAACCCGTTTGGCGGGAAGACGGATCGCGCGCGGATGAATCCGGGTTATCAGAACCCCACCGTGAGTCGCTCGTTCGGGCGGGTCGACCCGGCAGTGGCCGTGCTGGCGGTGCGCTCCGCGGCCGACAAGCGTCCCCTGGCGCTGTTTGCCAACTACAGCCTGCATTACGTGGGTGGGTGGCCGGCGATTTCCGCCGATTATTTTGCCGCTTTCGCTGCGGAAATCGGCCAGCGCCTGCACGCCGATGACGGGCGGTACGCGAATAAGCCGGCGTTCGTGGGGGCTATGTCGAACGGCACCAGTGGCGATATCAACAATGTGAATTTCGGCGGTCCGCCTCCGGGGCCGCGACAGCCGGGCGAACAGATTCAGGTGGTCGCACGCAGCGTCGCCGAGGCCGCGCTGCAGGCCTACGGGAAAATTCAGTTCAAGTCCCATGTGCCGCTGGATGTGCTTGCGGGTGAACTGGAACTGGAAGTCCGAAAACCCTCGGCGGACGAATTGCAACAGGCCCGCGACCTGCTCGAGAAGACCCCCAAAGACTCTGACGGGCAATACGGCAGCATGCCGGCCATCTACGCCCGCGAAACCGTATTGCTCGAGGCTTATCCCGAGCGTGTCTCGGTGAAATTGCAGGTCCTGCGGATCGGCGACCTCAGCGTGGCGGCTATTCCCTCTGAGGTATTTGTCGACGTCGGTCTGGATCTGAAAAAGCGTACGCCATTCGCGCAGCATTTTACAATTTCGCTGGCGAATGGTTACAACGGTTACCTGCCGACGGCAGAGCACCACCAATATGGGGGCTACGAAACGTGGCGTGCCCGCAGCAGTTACCTGGAAGTGGACGCGGCGGCGAAGATCACCTTGCGATTGATCGAGTTGCTGAATGCGCTCGAGAAACGGAAACCCCAATGATGCTCCTCCGGCGTCATCACCGCGTTGTCGTGGTGGCGCGAAGCCGGGGAATCAACGGCGATCAGTAATGACATCGCCTCTTAATGGGCCATATGTCCTGACGAGGCTGACGGTTCGCGGTGGCCATAGAAGCTGTACAGGACCGGCATCAAATACCGGGTCAGGAACAGCGTGGCCAGCATGCCCCCCACGACCACAATGGCCAGAGGCCGTTGAGTCTGGGCCCCAATCTTGGTGGAGAGCGCGGCGGGCAAGAGTCCAAAAATCGCGGTCAGGGCCGTCATCATGACGGGCCGCACCCGTTTCTCGGCTCCCAGCAGAATTGCCTCTTCCAGGGGTTTGCCCAACAGACGCATCTGGTTGAAGTATGAAATCAACAGCAACCCGTCCATGATGGCCACGCCAAAGATCGAGATGAAACCGACGGCCGCCGAGATGCTGAAGTTTGTCTGAGTAATGAGCAGTGCCCAGACCCCCCCCATCGAAAGTGCCAACACGTTGGAAAACACCATGATCGCATCGAGCAGGTTGTGGAATGCCAAGTACAACAGGATGAATACCAGCACCAACGAGACGGGAACGATCATCAGCAGGCGGTGTTCGGCCTCTTCCATTTCCTGGAATTCGCCGCTCCATTTGGCCGAGTACGGTGAAGTGAACAGGTCTTTCGTGGAGTTCTGGGCCTCGGCGACTGCACCCGCCAGGTCGCGTCCGCGTACGCTGAATTTGACCGCAATCAGTCGACTTTCGTTTTCGCGGTAAATGGTAGAGGCACCAGACCGGGCAAATTTCCCCTGCGGAGTCTGACGTCCCTTTTCATCGAGGGGCGTGACCAGGTCCCGGAGTCGCCGACGGGGCGTCGTGTCGACGACATTGAACGCACTGGTAATCTGGCTGCCTGCGAGCGCCAGATTGGGGGTATTGGCACCGGTGGCCGAGACCGCCTCTTTGGAACGCCCCGATTCATCTCCCTGCGGATTCGAGAGATCGATGGGAATATTCAGAATCGCTTCTTCACTGCTGCGCAAGTCTTCGGGCCAGCGCAGGGTGATATCGAACCGACGTTCCCCTTCGATCATCGTTGAGACGGGCTTACCGCCGACCGCGGTCTGAATGACGTCTTCGACGTCGGCGACACTCGCTCCCCACTTGCTGCATTTTTCGGGATCGATGGGAATTTCCAGATTGGGCTGCCCCTTGGTGCGGAAGACCCCCACGCTTTCAATGCCCTTAATCGCGGACAGACGCGTTTTCACCTGCTCGGCGATCTGTTCGAGTTTGTCGAGATCGGGGCCGAAGATTTTGACGGAATTGTCTCCCTTCACGCCGGACAGCGACTCCATGACGTTGTCGCGGATATTCTGCGAGAAGTTCCAGTTGACCCCCAGAATCTGTTCCGAGAGTTCTGCGTTCATCTCCGAAATCAGTTCCTCTTTCGTACGCGGGCGCCGTTCGCGGAACATCCGCATCCAGCCGAACTGCTCCTTGACCTCGGGCCATTCGCCTCGGGGTTTCAGTGGTACGAAGAACTCGCTGTTGTAAAAACCGGTCGGATCGGTTCCGTCATCGGGGCGTCCGGACTGCGACACCACGACCTTCACTTCCGGGTATTTGCGCATCACGCGGCGGGCGACATCCACCTGTTTGGCGGCTTCCGCCAACGTGATATTGATCGGAAACGTACCCCGGATCCAGAGGTTGCCTTCTTCGAGTTCGGGCATGAATTCCCGTCCCAGGAAGGGGAGCATCAGTCCGGTGGCGACGACCATGGCGATCATCAGGCCCACGGTCAGCCAGCGATGGTGCAGGCAGAATTTCAGGTTGCGGAGATAGCCCGTTTTCATCGAGCGGACGAGGGCATTATCCGGTGCGGGTTTGAGGTTTTTGAAAAAGTACAGACACAGAACCGGAGCCACGGTCAACGCCAGGACGAGAGCGCCACCCAGAGCGAAGGCGTAGGTGTCGGCCATGGGGCCGAAAATCTGTCCTTCCGGGCCCTGCATGGTGAACAGCGGCAGGAAGGCGCAGACCATGATGGCGGTCGTAAAGAACAGGCTGCGTTCCACCTCCTGCGTGGCCATCAGAATCCGCTGTTTGAAAGTCAGTTCGACATGTTCCTCGGTGCTCAGATGGCGATAAATGTTCTCGACCATGATCACCGAGGAATCGACGATGATCCCGAAGTCAACCGCCCCGATCGACAGGAGATTGGCCGACATGCCCCGCAGGTACAGAACCGCGAACGCGAACAACAAGGCCAGGGGAATGTTGATGGCGACAATCAGGGCACTGCGCACATTGCTGAGAAACATCAGCAGAATCACGGTCACCAGCAGCATGCCCATCAACAGGTTTTCCCGCACGGTTTCGGTCGTGACGGCGATCAGTTCGGCCCGGTCGTAATAGGGTTCAATTTTCACGTCGGGCAGCATCCGCCCCTGTGATTCGTTGAGTTCCTTGATCTTGTCTTCGAGGTCATGCAGTGCGGGCAGTGAATGTTCCCCTTTGCGCAAGAGGACAATCCCCTGAACTTTTTCTGGTTCATCGACCCAGATGCGATTGCCGTTTTCGTCACGGAGTTCTTCTCCGGAATCATTCAGCACGGGATGACTGAGGCTGATGCGCCCCATGCGCGGTTGATTTCCCACCACGACGCCCCGGTTGACGAGATCGTCGTGATAACGCTCGGGGCCTCCTTCGACGACGTTTTCGACCCGTACCGGCAGATGTTCGATGGCCGTGATCACGGTTTGTCGAATGCGCTCGATCCGGCGTTGCTCTTCGGCTCGCAGGTAGCTGGCCGCCTCGCGGGCATCATGCGATTTCAAAACCGCCTCGGCCCGCATGGGATCGAGGCCTTCACCAATCAGTCCGATGCCGCGAACGTTGAGCATATTCTGCCCTAGGGCGAGATAGTCTCCGCCCACATTGGCGTTGCTGTCGCTGATGGCCTTGGTCAGTTGATCGAGCGTGATGCCGTAATGCATTAACGATTCAGGGTCCGGGTGCACCTCGTACCGCTTCACGGTCCCGCCGGCGCTGACCAGATCGATGATCCGCGGCACCCGGCGGAATTGACGTTCGAGGAACCAGTCCTGCAGCGATTTCAGATCATTCAAGCTGTAGATTTCATTGCCCGCTGCATCTTTGGGGCTGCGCAGAGTGTAACGCAGAATCTCACCCGTCGGACTCTGGGGAGACAGACTGGGTTTGACTCCCGGGGGCAGATCGTCGACGAACTGCAGGCGGTTGATTACTTCTTGTCGGGCGGCGAAAAAGTCGATGCCGTACTCAAACTGATTCCGCAGGTGCGCGAGTCCGAAGAGCGATTTGCTGCGCGACGATTTCAAGCCGGGCATGCCTGACAGCGCGACTTCCAGTGGAATCGTGACTTGCCTCTCGACTTCCTCGGCGCTGGCACCGGGGAACTTGGCAATGACTTCAACAATGGCCGGGGCCGGATCGGGATAAGCCTCGACGTTGACATGAATGAAGGCGTAGCCCCCGAAGCAGGTCAGTGCCAGGGACAACAGAATGATGATCAGCGGATTGTCGAGGGCCCAGTGAATGAATTTGTGAATCATGTCGAACTCTTCTGCGTGCCTGATCCCGTGCTGCCCGTCCGCTTCAAAAATCCGATGCACCGTGCACACCACCCGCCCCGGCCTGGCGCGGTCGCGACCGGGACCGTCAGGGGTCCTCTGGGGACCGGGCTTTGGCGGCTTCCAGTTCGGCCGACAGTTCGAGTGCCATAGTCGTGAGGATGCGTTCGCCGACGGTCAATGACTGGCCGTTGCAGCCACGATCAGCGGCAGCCTGGTCGCCACAAACAAACACGGTTTGTCGCCCGCGGCGGGTGACCTGCACCTTACGGCGCGTGAATTCCAGTCGTTCGGCGTTCGTTTCCACGAATACGTAAGAGGCGTCCCCTTCTTCAATCAGAGCCACGGCGGGGATCACGACCAGGGTGGGGTCGGCGGTCAGTTCGACGGTGGCCGTGATGAATTGTCCGGCTGCGTGGTTGGTCTGCCGGTTGTCAATCCAGCCCAGCACGACCCCTGTGTGGACTTTGGGATCGATCACGGTGCCGATGAGGTCGAAGGTTCCCGGGACGGGGGGATCGTGCGGATCGGATTTCAGGTCGACCAGCCAGTTCCGATGTCCGGCGGGGAGTTGCCGCAGCATGGGCAGATCTTCTTCGTATACACTGGCCACCACCCGCAATTGGGTAACATCGGCGATTTTGAACAGATCGTCATCGGGATCGATCATGGCCCCTTCGTTGAAGTCTTTCTGGACGATCAGGCCGCTGATGGGCGCGCGAATTTCGAGTTCGGCCCAGGATTTGTCGTTGCTGGGGTTCGTCTCCCCCTTGCGGACATCTTCCGCCTCCTGGTAGACGGCCTGAATTTCGGATTCAGTCAACCGCCACGAACGCAGTGTGCGTTCAGCTTTGGAAAGGGCAATCCAATCGGCGTCCACGTTGCGTTTGGCCTCGACAATTCGCAGTTCGGCGACTGCTCCTTTGGCCGCACTTTCGAGGGCTTTCAAGGTGCGCCGATCAGCCTCCAGTTTCGAAAAGGCATCGACCAGTTCGCTTTTCTTTTCGCCGATTTCCTTGCTCCAGACGACAGCCAGCAAATCATCCTTTTCGACGCGGTCCCCATACCGTAAGCGGCGCTGGCTGCCTTCGGCGCGGGCATCGCCAATTCGGATCAGTTCGCCGGTAAACCGCGAATGGACCTTGATCAATCGGTCTGGATCGAACTGTAGTGATCCCGGCAGGCGCAAGGGTTCCGGTGGTGGGGCCGGTTTGACGTCGACGGTCCGAATCTGCAGCTTCTCGTACGATTCCCGGGAAAAACGAATTGTATCGGTTTGGCCTCGAACGATTTCGACGTGATAGGTGGGGGCTCCCGTTTCGTCGGGGGCGCGGCGAATCCCGGTTAACTTCGCCAGGAATTGTCGTGGCAGACTGTCGGCCGGGCGTTGCCAGACGATGCCCGCCACGACGAGACACCCCAGCAGCACCAGACCCCCACCAATTTTTACCGTTCGCGTCATCATTGACGAATGTTCATCTCATGCAGAGCGATCTGGGGGTAAATTGTCGGCCGCCTGGAACATCAAGGCATTTTTGCCACGTATTTTGCCCCAATTTCACTATATCGACGATCCCGAAGCGTTGAGAACATCAGTCAGGGAAACTGTTCCATTTGTAATAATCCGGAAACGATACTGGCGGTTGTCCAGACTTTTTCGAGTGCATCGACATAGTCCTGGGCGGCCTCAATCAGGGTGCGCTGTGACTGCAAGTACACCGAGAACGACAGGTCGCCGACGTCGTAACCGCTTTTCGCCAGGCGGAGCGACTCCCGTGATTCGGGCAGAATCTGGGTGCGAAACTGCTGGGCTTGCTTCACGGCCCCCTGGTGGGCACTGAACGCGTCGGCCAGTTTGCGCAGCAGATCAAGTTGGACTTGTCCCAGAGTTTCCATCGAATCTCTGACATTCGCGCGGGCCGATTCAATGTTGCCCTGATTCCGGTCGGAAACCGGTATCGTGAAAATGACATTGAACCAATACTGCTCATTGCCACGGGTCAGATCGAACTGGTAGGCCGGTCCGATGGTCAGATTGGGATAGGGTTCGACCTGGGCGCGTTTCAACAGGATTTTCTGTTTATCGATGTCCAGCAGGGCGATCTGGATCTGGGCATTTTCCGTCGTGACAAAGCGTTCCAGAAACGCTTCATCGAACAGCGGAGGTTTGGCGCCCAGTGAACCGGTTAAGTTGTCGTCAATGAGCCCCGGATACCCAACAAGGGCGGCCAGTTGGCGCCGTTGCCCTGCCAGCATCTGCGTGGCATTGGCCAGGCTGGCACGCACCTTGTTGTCATCGATCTGCAGGAGCAGAACTTCCTGTTCGTCTGAGACCTTTGCTTTGAATCGTTCACGACCGGTTTCGACCGAGGCTTCGGTGACGGCCAGCAAGCGTTTCCAGACTTCCACGCGGGTTTGCGCTGCCAGGACGACGTAGAACTGACGGCGGACGGCGGCCAGGAGTTCGAATTTGTCCTGGATCAGGACGTTTTCGGATTGCTGTTGGGCCTTCAAAGCCGCGGCCCGATCCAGTCGCAGTTTGCCCTTTACCACAAGATCCATCTGAACGCCGGGGCGGAGCAGCGTATTTCTGCCGGCAAACACCTGCGGGTTGTTGGCGTTGAACATCAGGTTCGGATACAGGCCCTTTTGCAGAGCCTGACCAGCCGCCGATTCGATGCGAGCCTGATCACGTCGCAACACAGGGTGGTTTTCGACCGCCAGGCGCGACAACGTCTCCAGATCGAATTTCGGACGCTCGGTGTCGGAGTTTTGTGTCCCCGAGATCTCGCGTACCCCGGGTTCTGCATCGGGTTCGGCTCCCCGTACCACGGTTTTTGCTGCCCTGTTCGCCGACGGGATCCGGGGCGATTTCGGTTTCTGACCGCCGGAGACTGCTGAATCGCGTGTCCGGACCGACTGCGCGTACGCCGGTGTCACCGAGGCGAACGCCAGCAGAACGATCAAAAACAGTTGTCTGCGGTCCATGACAAGACTGAGGGATTTGAGAATGCGAAGTATTTTGTTGAGGGTTGAAAGTGATCGACCTGCGTTCAAAGTTACGGAAATTCATCCATCTGCATCAGGCCTGACAGGTCTGAGGCACTGGTCCAGACTTTTTCCAGAATATTCACGTAGTCCTGGGTGGCTTCCATCAGCGTGCGCTGGGCCTGCAGGTAGACCGAAAACTCCAGGACTCCGGCGTCGTAGGCGCTCTTGGCCAGTCGCAAGGTCTCGCGGGCTTCGGGGATGATTCGGGTTTTGTACTTGTCCGCCTGCTCCAAAGCGCCGCGGTGTGTGCTTAAGGCGTCGGCCATCCGTCGCAGCAGGTCAAGTTGTACGGTGCTGATGGTTTCCACCGCGTCACGAATATCGGCGCGGGCCGAGCTGATATTGCCCTGATTGCGGTTCGAAACCGGAATCGGGAACACGACTGTGACCCAGTACTGTTCCTGGGTTTTGTTCAGGCCGTATTGGTAGGCCGGCCCAATGGTTACATTGGGGTACGGTTCCACCTCCGCGCGTTTCAACAGAATCTTGTTGCGGTCCACTTCGAGTTTGGCAATCTGGACGAGTGCGTTCTCGGACGTGAGGAACTGTTCCATCGCCTCTTCGTTGAATTGGGGTGGGTCCGCCGTCAGCGAACCGATGACCCGTGCGTCGACCAGACCCGGGTAGCCCACAATCGCGGCCAGTTGCTTGCGTTCGCCTTCCAGGATCTTGATCGCGTTTTCCAGGCCGGCTTTGACCCGGTTGTAGTCGATCTCGAGCAGCAGCAGTTCCTGGCGGTCGGCGATCGTGGCCTTCACGCGTTCCTCACCGGTTTTCATCGAGGCTTCAGTGATACTCAACAGTTGGGTGAGCACATCCACGCGGAACTGGGCGGCCAGGGTCTGGTAAAACTGATTGCGAACCTCGGCCAGGAGTGTGTAGCGGTCCAGGATGTATGCCAGTTCGGCCTGTTGCTGAGCCCGCAACGCGGCGGCCCGGTCGAGACGGAGTTTGCCTTTGACGACGATTTCCTGTTGGAACCCAACGTTGAACGCCGTTCCCAGGGGGCCGGCGAAAATCTGCGGATTATTCGTGTCAAAAACCGGGTTGGGATAAAGCCCGGCCTGCAGTGCCTGCCCGGCCGCCGAGGCGATGCGTGCCTGATCTCGTCGCAGAATCGGATGGTTCTCGGTTGCCAGTCGCGACAGGTAGCTCAAAGTGAGTTTCGAGCGTCCTCCGGTAGGCAGTTCACTGCCGGGGGCGGCGGCCGTCGTGTCTTCATCCGGGGCGACACCTCGGACAAGTCGCAGTTCGGCCAGTTCCAGTTCGGGAGCTTCGACTGCTGCAGGCAGCGCGGGGGGTTCAGATTGAGATGGCTCGGCTTCGACCACCGTGTTGGGTGTCATCCTCGTGTGATGAATCGTCTCTGCCGAGTCTGTGTGACTGGTCTGGACGATGGGCGAATCCGTGGACGATGGGCCGGATGACCTGTTTCGCGGGACTGCAGCGACAGCCTGTTGCGAGACCTCGGTCGAGGGGTGATGTGAGATCGTGTCTCGGGGAATTCCACCCGGCTGCGCGCACCCTGATGCCATCGCGGTCGCGACCGCGATCGACAGCAGGGTGCAGCACCAGCGGGACATCGTCAAGACTCCAAAAAATTGATTGATGGACTTAGGGGCAGGGAATAGAAGGCGTCGAGGTGAGGGGCGTTTGCTGGAGTTCAGGCTTACCAGCGCCATTCGCCCCGCACGAAGGGGCCTTGTAAGGTCAGTTCATTCTGTCCACCCGTGTCGGTCATGTCCCACCAGCGCTCCCAACGGTAACCGGCCGTAAATCGCAGGTTTTGTTCCCCCCAGTCGGGGACCCAGGCGAGCCCGCCCCAAACTGTCAGGATGGCGATCCCCGTACCCGTTCCATCAGTCCGTCCGCGTGCGACATTGACCGATCCGGGCAACAGGGCGGTTTCCGAAAAGCGGAGGTAGTGGAAGCCACCCAGGCCGGCGACATCGAAGCCGCCGTTGAAAGTCAGTGATTCATTCCGGGTCAGCCAGGTCCAGTCGTATTGCAGCACCGGACCACCCCCTTCGAAGACACTGCCGGCCTGCTCTGAGAGTGTCTGCTGGCCGTTCGCCGTGGTGTCGAAGATCCAGGTCGCGGCCCGCAAACCCAGGCCCCATCGCCGAATGACGGGAAAGAACCAGGGCAGACCATCGACGCGATCGGTAACGCCATAGACGACATCGAGTACATGGGCCTGGGTGGTCGTTTTGAACCGTCCCGCCCCCAGCGCGTCAAAATTCTGAATGGTACCGCCGGCTTGTGAATAGAAGCCCCGATAGCTGGTGATCAATTCGCCCATTCCGTTTTCGAACCGGTAGCCCAGTGAAATCTTGGGCATGACGGTCCAGTCGAGGCTCCCTTCGTCGCTGGCGCTGCCGCCGGTACCAAAGGGGAGTTGCGTTGAATTCGTAAACGTGCCGTTGTACGGATCGCCCGGTCCGAGAACCGAGTTGTTCACCTGACTGGAGATTTGGGGGCGGACGACATTGAGGTCCACTGCGGCAAACCAGCCCACCGAGATTCCGGGGCGCTCGCGATACGGGTCGTAACCGGGAGGAAACGGGTCGCTCTCATCGAGGTACTGGTCGTTCTGGTCGAGCCAGCGGGGGGGATTGTATCCCGGATCAAGACGAGATTGATCACCCGCTTCTGGTTCAAAATTGGGGAGCAGGCTCTCTGGTTTGGGAGCCAGGTTTTCCAAGGGGGATTCCGTTGGTCGTTCGCGTTGATCTTGAGCGAGGCTGCTGGCGCTGCGACCCAGTCCGCACAAAATCGCAACAAGCGCGAAGATGCGAAGTTTGCGATTCATGGGAAGCTCCGGGGGACTGTCGACGAGAAGTGAAGGCGCAATGTGAGAGTGGATTGACTCTGACGGTTGTATCGGATGTAGCGAATCTGCCAGTTTGGTAATTCTTCGTCATTCAACGGAAGGGACGGAAAATGATTAGGTAATTGCCTCGGCTGACCCAAAAATCCTGGAAAAGGCTGTCGGTTTTGTAAGGACCGGGTCGTCTGGTTCTCGAACCGGTCAATGGCTTTGAGCAGGCAAAACGCCTTTACCCAAAATCAAAAACTGCCTATATCTCCCGCCGCACTCTCGGATCACTCCCTTCTTGTTCTGTTATGAACATCCCACGACTGCCCCATGATCTGCGCAGCGCGCGATCGGTCTGCCGGTTGCGCTGGGCCAGCGTATGGTTGTTGATCATCTGGGGAGTCGTCGCGATGTCCGGGTGCGCGACATTGCGTGAGCATCCCGCCCCCAATCTGCCTCGCGACGTGCGCCTGATTGATCGGCCCCACAGCGGAAATCAGGAACGGACCACCGACGATATGATCATGCCGGCCAGCGGTATTGCCGCGAGCAAGCTCGAGCATGTGCTGGTACTGTCGGGAGGCGGCATGAACGGCGCCTTTCCGGCGGGCTTGTTAAAAGGCTGGTCCGAATCCGGGACTCGTCCCAAATTTGACGTCGTCACTGGAATCAGTACGGGTGCCCTGATCGCTCCGTATGCGTTCCTGGGACCGGAATGTGACGCCGATCTCGAACGTGCCTACACCACCGTCAAACCGGGCGAGATCTTTCGGCCACGGTTTCTGCTGTCGTTGCCGTGGTCCGACGCGCTGGCCGATTCTGAGCCCTTGCGGCACCGGATCAAAAAAGAAGTCACCGCTGACATGTTGATGCGGATCGCCCAGGAGCATCGGGAAGGTCGGCGACTGTACGTGGGCACGACGAACCTCGACAACCAGGAACTGGTGGTCTGGGATATGGGAGCGATTGCTGCGGGCGACGATCCCCAGAAACTCGCACTGTTTCAGGAAATCCTCCTGGCGTCGTGTTCAATTCCCGGGTTGCTGCCTCCGGTGGAAATTCACATCACGATCGATGGCCGAAGTTACAGTGAACTGCACGCCGACGGCAATGTTGGGGCGTCGCTGTTCCTGCCTTCGCAACTGCAAAGTCTGCGTTCGCGACTCCCTGATGAGGCCGAGGCGGGGCGCAGCAACGTCTACGTGGTCATCGCCGGAAAGCTCGCTCCCGAGCGCACGACCGTTCCGAAACGTCTGTACCAGGTGACAGACGTGTCGCTGCGCGGTTTGATGCAGTCACAGATGGAAAGCGACCTGCAGCGGGTGTTTCTGCTGACACGCATGACGGGATCGAATTTCCACCTCGCCGCGATTCCGGACGATGTGCCGCTGCCGTCCAGTTCACTGTCCTTTGACCCGAAGACGATGCGTACTGTCTTCGAATCGGGTCGACAATTCGGCCGCAAGAACAGTCGCTGGCAGGCCGTGCCGCCTGGTATCGACCCGGCCGACTGGAAGTCGCCGCGAGTCGGGACGGCCTTCATGCAGCAGGAGTTCGCGAGACCGCGTGAAGTGCGGGCCCCACACCGTGCCGGTCCGCAGCGGGAACCGTCAGAATGACCGTCCGGTAACGTGGTCATTATTTACCCGATTCGGGACTCTCCATCTGAGACTTATATCTGCCGCGGGATCTCGGCCTGCGGTGTGGCAGTTAACGCTGTGGCTGCTTCGCGAATCAGTCGACCGAGTACCGAGCGGTGACACTGTGACTCGTCAGCACAGTAGCAGGCCACTGCCAACGGGGTGACGTATGCCAACTGGGCCAGCAGTTCGATCGTCTGTCGCGCGTCGGTTTCGTGCATTTCACGTTCGTACCGCTTAAAGAATTTCGCCTGGGGCAGGGTTCCCTTGCGAAACTCGTCCAATAGTTCTCGACTGGGGGACAGAATCGGCAACCACAGGTCGAAGAGATCTCGCTGACGATATTCGGTCTTGGGAACGCCCCGTGGTAAGAAGCGCACCGTTCCAATCCGCAGTCCCTCTCCCGCCGTCCGTGGCGATCCGATCTGCACTGTTCGGAAGAGGAGCGGCATGACGTGGTCTCGTTGAAATTGGAAATCGTGGTTTGCCTGGACCGGCGCTGGGCCCGGCAGACCACGATTGGGGGACTTTAAGCGTTTGGTGTCAGGATCTTACTCGTGACTTTCTGCTTCTGTTAGGGCTCTTTCGAGAATGGCAAGTGCCGTATCGCATTCTTCCTGAGTCACGACGAGTGCCGGACAGAATCGAATCGAGCTTTCGCCACATCCGAGCAGCACGAGTCCCTGCTGAAAACAGCTCTGCAGAATGGCATCGCGAGTTTCCGGTGCGGGGGTTCGTCGATCATGACTCTGCACAAACTCAGCCCCGACCATCAGTCCCAGGCCGCGGACGTCACCGATCGAGGGGTGTCGGCCGGCGAGTTCGCGCAGGTGTTGCTGGAAATAGGCTCCCATCTCAGCCGCGTTCTGCATCAGGTTTTCTTCGACAAGGGCGATCGTCTCGAGTGCGGCAGCGCAGGCCACTGGGTTTCCGCCAAATGTGCTGGCATGTGATCCGGGAATCCAGTCCATGATCTCCGAACGGGCAATCATGGCACCCAGGGGGAGGCCAGACGCCAGTCCCTTGGCGGTGCAGACGATGTCCGGCTCGACCCCCCAGTGTTCGATCGCCCACATTTTTCCGGTCCGTCCGATGCCCGATTGCACCTCGTCGGCCACAAACAAAATCCCATGCCGTTCGGCCAGTGCTTTTAATTCGCGATGATACTCCGGTGGCGGGACAACATAACCCCCTTCTCCCTGGATGGGCTCGACAATGATGGCCGCGACTTCTTCCGGGGGCAGGCGGGTTTTGAAGAGTTTGTGTTCAATCTGGGAGACACATTCGATCTGACATCCTGGATACTCCCGATTCAAGGGGCAGCGGAAGCAGTGGCCATATCCAACATGGGTGACTTCGGGCAACAGTGGTTCGAAGCGGCGACGTTGATTGACTTTGCTGGCTGTCAGCGACAGTGCTCCCATCGTCCGTCCATGAAAGGCTCCATAAAAGGCGATGATGTGGGGCCGACGCGTGTGGTAGCGCGCAAGTTTAATCGCCGCCTCAATGGCTTCCGCTCCGGAATTCGTGAACAGCACCCGTTTTTCTGAAGGACCGGGCGCAATCTCAGCCAGCTTGGCCGCCAGGTCGCGGAGCGGCGGATAATAAAAGTCGGCCCCGCACATGTGGAGCAGTTGCGTGGCCTGCTCCTGAATGGCCTGCACGACCCGTGGGTGGCAGTGTCCCGTGGCACAGACGGCGATTCCCGCCGTAAAGTCCAGAAACAGGTTGCCATCCATGTCTTCCAGGACGCAGCCCCGACCACTTTTGATGGCCAGTGGGTAAAATCGCGTGTACGAGGGGGAGACGTAGCGTTCGTCCGTTTCAATCAACCGACGGGAACGTGGCCCCGGTGGGGGCGATATGATGCAAGGGACTTGCTGAACGGCCGCAGTCATGAGGCACCTCCTGGGGCAAGAACTGCTGGAGAGGAGTCGACCTGCTGGCGGAATTATACGGCGGTTCTCGTTTTCGGGAATGGGGCTGGTCCTCGGATTTTTTCGCGCCTAAAGCCCCGTCTTCATACTGCGGGGATTTGTCCATTCCATCAGTCGGCGACATCGTTCACGCCATCAAGTTTTGAAGGCCACAACTCCTGACATCACTTAATTTTGGCCGGCGCAAGTTTGCCTGGGCTGGATGTGGGGTTCCCGGGTCAACCGGGCTTTCATCGAGGTGGATGGGTCCCAAGGAAACTGATTCTGCGGGTAAAAACACGCCCGGAAAACAGGCCAGCTTGCCAAACGGCGCGCACGGCACTTAAGATTTGGCAAGACGTTTTGCGAGATCGGGAGTGCAGGGAATGGGAAATTGGCCGTATATCATCGCCGCCCTCGGGTTTCTGGCCGCCGCCGCGCTGCTGTTGCGAAAGCCGGTGCGGTCGTGGCGCGAACGGCGCGAAGCGCAGCGGGCTCGCAGTGAGTTCCGGCGTCATCGAGAAGTCTTAGAGGCGAAGTTCTTTGATCTGGCGGCCGCGTCGGGCAAGCCTCGGGGTCTCCGCTGGATCGATTGTGATTGGCTCGAAGCGGTCACATTCGCCCGCGATCGGCAGACGGGACTGTTGACAGCCTTCGTGGCGGTCAACATTCGGTTTGAGGCGATTGAGGGGGGCGATATGGAGGACGTTGCCGCCGTTGGCAATATCCGCGACGCCGCGGCCGTATTTCACTATGAACACGGTGCCTGGGGAACGGGCGGCCGTGCCTTATTTAATATGAACCCGGCTGACGCGATCGCACGGCTGGGGGCGCAATTTGAACCCGTGCCGCAGTGTCAATAAGTCTCCTTTCAATCAGTCAATTCGGCATGCAAACTGCTTCTGCCGTCCAGACAGTGAACGTCAAATCGGCGATTGGGAAATACAACCGGACCTGCATCGGGCCAGGTCGGGCGTGAGATTTCGTTGTTTCTTCATCCAGAGATTCACACCATGTACATGAAATTGCGACTGACGATTGGTTTGTTCTCGGGAGTGCTGCTGGCACTTTCGATTCTGGCACCGGGATATTCCGCGGATGCAGTGTCCGAATCGCAATCCCGCCTGCTGACTGACATCAAGTATCTGGCGTCAGATGACCTCGAAGGTCGTGGTGTGGGGCTCAAGGGGTTGGATTCTGCCGCGGATTACATTCGCGATGAATTCGGAAAATGCGGACTCAAGCTCGACGCCGTGCAGGGGGGGCCTTTCCAGAATTTCACCATGAATACCGGCTCGGTGCTGGGTCCGGTGAACACTCTGGTAATTAACGGTCCCGTAGGGAAGACCTTGGCGTTGACCCTCAATACCGATTTCACGACTCAGTCGTTCGGTGGTGCAGGGGCTTTTACAGGCGATCTCGTCTTCTGTGGTTACGGTATCGAGGCCGCCGACAAAAACTACGACGATTTTGCCGGGATCGACCTCAAGGGAAAGGTCGCCATTATCATGCGTCGCGTGCCGCAGCAGGGGCTCCCGAATGCGGTCTTTCCGATTTCCGGGCGCGGTAACGTGCCCAGTCACGGCGAATTGCGGTCGAAACTCGACCGCGCTTTTGCCAAGGGAGCCAGCGGTGTGCTGTTTGTGAATGACCCCTACTCCGGACGGCAAGATCTGGAGAAAGCTCGCAAGGCAGTCGCCGAGCTGGCTGAAAAAGTGGCAGTCGCCGCCGTCGAATTTGAAGCAGCCGACCCGACCAATGCAGAAAAACTGGCCGCCGCTCGCAAGAAACTGACTGAAGAAGTAGCCAATTACAAAGCGGGCAAAGGCCATTTGAGTGATACCGAGCCCGACAACCTCATGAAGTTCGGCTACTTCAGCGATGAGATGGTGCGGAATATCCCCGCTATGCACATCACCCGTGCCGTGTGTGATCAGATTCTGAAAGGCGCGTTGAACAAGACGCTGGCCGACCTCGAAGCCGAGATCGACAAAGAATTCAAACCGCAAAGCGTTGTGCTCGCGGGCTGGAATGCTCAGGGGACGGTGTCGATTGAACGCAAAGTGGCCCCGGTGAAAAACGTGATCGCGGTCCTGGAAGGTGCGGGACCTCACGCCGATGAAACCGTCGTGATTGGTGCTCACTACGATCACGTCGGCCGTGGCGGTAAAGGTTCGTTCGTTCCGAACAGCAACGAAGTTCATAACGGTGCCGACGACAACGCCTCGGGCGCCGTCAGCCTGCTCGAAGTCGCTCGTCGCCTGAGTGCCCGCAAAGAGAAGTTGCCCCGGCGGATTGTGTTCATTGCCTTCACCGGTGAAGAAATGGGTTTGATCGGCTCGGCTCGTTATACGCAAGAACCGGTCTTTCCCCTGGAAAAGACCATAGCCATGTTGAACATGGACATGGTTGGCCGTCTGCGCGATGACAAGCTGACGATTTTTGGTGTGGGGACTTCGCCCGTCTGGGAAGGTATGATTAACCGCCTGGCCAAAGACGATCACTTCGAACTCAGTCTCAAGCCCGAAGGCATGGGGCCCAGCGATCATCAGTCGTTCTTTATGAAGCAGGTTCCGGTACTGCACTTCTTTACGGGCACCCATGGCGATTACCACCGTCCCTCGGATGACTGGGATAAGATCAACATTCCCGGCGCCGAGCGGATTGTGAATCTGGTCGAAAAGATCGCCGTCGATGTCGCGACCTTGCCCGAACGCCCCGAGTACATTGCGGTGAAGGGGACCGCCCAGATCGAAGAACGACGCGGCGAAGGGAGCAGCCGCCCCTATTTCGGCAGCGTTCCCGATTTCGGTGGCAACAAGCCGGGTTATCTGCTGGGGGGCGTGGCCCCGGGCGGTCCGGCGGAGAAAGCCGGACTCAAAGCGGGTGATCGCATCATCCAACTCGGGAAAAGCCAGGTCGAGAATCTGGCCGATTTCGATACGGCACTGCGGGCCTTTTCGGCCGGTCAGACCGTCGAAGTCGTGGTCATGCGTGGCGATGAACGAGTGACCGTGAAGGTTTTGCTCGAAAAGCCTCGCGGAGGTTGATACCGAAAGGTTCTTGTATGCCGTTGAACCTGTTCCAGATGCTGGAGCGTCGCTTCGGGGGATTCGATTCGGGAATCTCCCGTCGCGACATGTTACGGGCATCTGTGGCCGCCGGGGCGGGGTTGCTGCTGTCGCAGCAGCAGACTCGCGCTGAGGAAACCGAGTCTGGTCGACGAGTTATTGTCGTCGGTGCTGGACTTGCCGGTTTGTCCGTTGCCTATGAATTAAAGAGCGTTGGTTACGAAGTCACGGTCATTGAGGCCCGCGAACGCGTCGGGGGACGGGTTCGAACACTCGAGCGATTTGTCAAAGACAAAACGGTCGAGTCCGGCGGGGAAATGGTCGGGGCCAACCATCCCGTGTTCGCGGCGTATGCTCAACGGTTCGGCATTCAGTTTCGCGAAATCGTGTATGACCCCGATGCCGACTCGCCGATTTTGTTTGGTGGCGAACGGCTCAATCCGGGAGCGGCCCGCCAGTTGTGGCGGGAAATGCGCGAGGCCCTGTCGCAAATGAACGGCGATGCGACCGCAGTGCATGCGTTTCGCCCGTGGACCAGCCCCGACGCCGAGAAACTCGACCGCCGCACGACCGCCCAGTGGATTGAAAGCCTGCAGGTTTCGGACCAGTGTAAGCAGGCGATTGCGATCCAGCTTACGGCGATCAATGGCGTGCTGCCTGCCTGGCAGAGTTACCTGGGAAACCTGGCAATGGTCAAGGGGGGCGGTCTGGCCGATTACTGGACCAAGACCGACTTCTACCACTGCGTGGATGGCAACCAGTTGCTGGCGGATGAGATGTCCGACGAAATCGGCGGAGACGATTTCCTCCTTTCAATGCCGGTGCGGGCGATCAAGGTGACCGACAAAGGTGTTGCCGTCACGATCAATGATGGACGCACCCTCGAAGCCGACGATGTGATTGTCACCGTTCCCTGCAGTACCTGGAACCGAATCGCGTTCGATCCGCCATTGCCGGCAATTCTGACTCCGCAAATGGGCACGACCACCAAGTTCCTGGTCGCTGTGAAAAACCGATTCTGGGAACCGGAACAACTGTCCCCCCGCAGTTTGACCGACGGCCCGATCAACCTCACCTGGGAAGATACCAACAGCCAGCCCGGAAAAATCGGGGCCTGTCTGACGGCCTACTCGGGCGGCACCATGGCCGATCTGGCCATGGCCTGGTCGAACGAAGATCGGCAGGAGCGCTACCTGGCGATTCTTGAGCAGCTCTACCCGGGCCTGCAACGCGAGTTCGATAAATCGTTGTTTGTCAATTGGCATAACGACCCCCTGGCGCGAGGTTCGTATTCTTTCCCCGCTCCCGGTCAGGTGACCACGATTGGTCCCATCCTGGAGACCGGTCTGGGCCGTCTGCACTTCGCGGGCGAACATTGTTGCCCCGCGTTTGTCGGCTACATGGAGGGGGCTTTGCAGTCCGGTGTCCGGCTGGCCCAAAAGCTGGCCCAGCGCGACGGCATCAAAGCCTGACGTCCTGGGACCTGCTCTGGACACGCTGGCTGTTCGAAGGCGTCTGTTCCGCAGTGTATTCCCGTCCTCCGAATTTCAGAACCAGCGGTCTGGCGCCCCGAATTCTGCGGAAACTGACGGGTTCTTCCCGTATCACCAGCCCGGTCGGGACATCGTCCGGCGTGACACCCGTTGCCGATCCCCCTAAAATGCCCAGACAGTCTTAGTAACTCACATTGACTTTGGGGGATCGAGTGGCAGCTTCGCGTGCCGAGGTGAGTATTATCGGTGCCGGGCCAGGCGGGCTGGCAGCCGCTTTGCTGCTGGCCAAAGCAGGGGCCCGCGTCCGTTTGTTCGAATCGCAGTCGCGAGTTGGTGGCCGCACCGCAGCCATTGAACAAGATGGATACCGGTTCGACCTGGGGCCCACCTTTTTTCTCTATCCGCGAATTCTCTCTGAGATCTTCACTGCGATCGGTCGCAATCTCGAAACCGAGATTCCGCTGACCAAACTCGACCCCCAGTATCGACTCGTCTTCGGGGCGGGGGGGCACCTCGATGCCACCCCCAATCTGACCGAGATGGACCGCCAGATTGCCGCCCTGTCGCCACAGGATGCCGGCGCGTTTCAACGGTTCATGAACGAAAACCGGGTGAAGCTGGCCAAGCTGCGCCCGCTGCTTGAATCGCCCTTCTGCTCGATGGCCGATTTGTTGTCACCCGCCGTGTTTGAATCCCTCCCCTGGTTGCGCGTGTGGCGTTCTCTGGGCGGGGAATTGCAGCGGTTCTTTACTGATCCTCGGCTGGTGGTCGCCTTTACGTTTCAGTCGAAGTACCTGGGCATGTCCCCCTTTCGCTGCCCCAGTGTGTTTTCGATCCTGTCATTTCTGGAATATGAATACGGCATCTTTCATCCCCAGGGAGGGTGCAGCGCCATCATGGAACGGATGGCGGAGATCGCAACCGAGATGGGGGTCGAAATCCATCTCAATGAACCGGTCGAGCAAATCGAGTTCCGGGGCAAACGGGCGGTCGGCGTCCAGACCCGGCAAGATCGGTATGCCTGTGATTCGCTGGTGGTGAATGCCGACTTTTCTCACGCCATGACTCGGCTGGTTCCCGATCATCTCCGCCGTCGGTGGACCGATCGCAAACTCGAACAAAAGCGCTACTCGTGTTCGACGTTCATGCTCTATCTGGGGATCGAGGGGCGCTACGACGATTTGCCCCACCATACGATTTATATCGCCAAAGACTACCAGCAGAATCTGGCCGACATCGAAACCCGACAGGTGTTGTCAGTCGACCCCTCGTTCTATGTGCAGAATGCCTGCGTGACCGACCCCGGGTTGGCACCGCAGGGGTGCAGTACCCTGTATGTGCTGGTGCCTGTCCCCCATCGCAACGATCATCTGGACTGGTCCGTCGAACGCGACCGGTTCCGTCAGGTCGCTCTGCGGCAGTTGCACAAAATCGGATTACACGACGTCGAACGTCGTATTCGCGTCGAAAAGATGGTCACGCCGCACGATTGGGAACAGCAATACGCGGTCCATAAGGGGGCCACGTTTAATTTGGCGCATAACCTCGGCCAGATGCTGCACCGTCGGCCCAACAACCGGTTCGAAGACCTCGATGGCGTGTACCTCGTCGGAGGGGGGACGCACCCGGGAAGCGGTCTGCCGGTCATTTTCGAATCGGCTCGAATCTCGACCAAGCTGTTAGCGCATGACCTGGGCCTTCCTGACCCGACCGGCGTGCCGGCCAACCATCAGACTTTGACGGCCCTCCCCAGCTAAATGAACTCCGCCACGCCACCCCAGGCTTTCCTTCGAGTGCCCGTCTGGTTCACAGCGCCGGTCCTCAAATTGGTCGTGCGTGCGGATAGGTTGTCCTCGCTGCCTTGCCCGTCGGCGAACACGCGGTGGAAGCAATCCTGGGACTACCGCTTGTGGACCACTCGGCTCCTGCGACTTTTGTAATGTCTGAACGCCCGCCTGTGCTTGCGATTCGCGACGCCCGCAAGGCGTTTGGGACTCGCGCTGCGCTGCAGGGAGTGACTTTTGACCTGCATCCGGGTGAGTTTCTCGCTCTGCTTGGTCCCAACGGGGCTGGTAAGACGACCTTGATTCGGGCGCTGTGTGGCCGAACTCGTCTCGACGCCGGAGACATCCTGGTGCTGGGGGCCCGGGCTGGAGACCTGGCCGCACGAGCCCGATTGGGATTCGTCCCGCAGGAACTGGCCCTGTATTCCGATCTCACTGCTCGAGAAAACCTGATGATCTTCGGGCGTCTGCAAGGGGTCGCCGGGACCCAACTGCAGGAACGGGTAGAACAAGCTCTGGAATGGATCGGATTGGCGGATCGGGCGACGGCATTTGTTCGGACATTTTCCGGCGGCATGAAGCGTCGGCTGAATGTCGCCTGTGCCGTGCTGCATCGACCCCAGGTGCTGCTGCTCGACGAACCCACCGTGGGAGTCGATCCCCAAAGCCGGGCCCGCATCTTTGAAATGATTGCTGAATTGCGTGCTGACGGGACTTCGATCTTGTTGACCACCCATCAACTGGAAGACGCCGAGGTCCACAGTGACCGCATCCTGATTCTGGACCATGGCCGGATCATCGCCGGCGGCACCCTCTCGGAATTGATCGCCAGCACGATCGGTCCGTCGTATCGAGCGGTGGTCCGGTTGGTGCATCGGCCGTCGACCGTTGTGACTGGCTTCCAGGAAACGGCCGACGCTCGGACCTGGGCCGCCGCCGTAACCGACCCGGCGACGGAAGTGCCCCAGTTGCTGGCCCGGTTGACGGCTGCCGGTTGCGGGGTCGATGATCTGCACATCCAGCGTCCCAGTCTGCACGATGTGTTTCTACATTTGACGGGAAGGGTGTTGCGCGAATGATCGGCGTGGTGTTGCGAACGAGCCTGTTGCGACTCTGGCACAACCGCCTGGATCTGACCCTGGCGTTTGTCGTCCCGATTATCTTCTTCAGCATTTTCGCGCTGATTTTCGGTGGACACGTGGGGCGCAACCTGATGACCGTGAAACTGGCTGTGGTTGATCAGGACCGCACCGACTTCAGTCGGCAGATCGTGGCCGATCTGGAAGCGACCCCCGGGTTGACCGTCCTGCAGCAGGCGGGGCGTGGTCCCCGGTCTGGACCGCTGCAGCCTGATGCAGCGCGATTACTGGTGCAGCAGGGACAGGCCGCGGTGGCGGTGGTTTTGCCCGCCGGTCTGTTCGAGTCTGTGACTGGCGCGACGGAGACCGCCGCGGTTGTCGAACTGCTGGCCGACAGTTCCGAACCGGTCGCCCCGCAGTGGATTACGGGCCGCCTGCGCGAAGCGGTCATGGTCCATCAGGGAGAGTACCTGGCCAGTCAAGGCGCCCGCCGGGCTCGTGCTGCCAAGCTGGCGTTAAGATTGGCACGAGGTCGTCGTGAGCCCGCCGATGACTCGGACGACCCCGACGACATCGAGGAATTCTCGGCCGCCTTGTCGTCGGGGTGGACACTGGAAACGATCGACGTGCTGGGTTCGCGGCAGACGAACCCGACGGTGTCCATGTACGCCGCGGGAATCGCCGTCTTGTTTCTGCTGTTCTCGACGACGAACGCAGCCGGTTCCCTGCTGGATGAAGAAGAAGCGGGCACGCTGGAACGACTGCTCACCAGCCAGTTGACACTCAATCAATTGCTGGCCGGGAAATGGCTCTGGACCTGGGGGCTGGCCTGCGCCCAGACGACTGCCATGTTCGTCTACGCCTGGCTGGTCTTTGGTGTCAATTTTCCGGCGCACATTCCCGGATTTTGCGTGATGACCGCGTGTACGACCGCCGCGGCGTCCAGCCTGGCGCTGTGCCTGGCCACGCTCTGCCGTACGCGACAGCAACTCACCGGGGTCTCGACGATCGTGATCCTCAGCATGTCGGCTCTGGGGGGCAGCATGGTCCCCCGCTTCGTCATGAGTGAGTCACTGCAGCGTGTCGGACTCTTCACGTTCAATGCCTGGGCGCTGGATGGATACAACAAAGTCTTCTGGCGACAGCTCCCCGTGTCGGCCCTGGGGCCGCAAGTGGGCGTGCTGCTGGGGATCGCCGTAGGCTTTTTCGCGATCGCCCGCTGGCTGTCCCGCCGCTGGAGTGAGCACTGACCGCCGGCTCTCCGGGTTCGGTTTTCTGAGACGAG
Organism: Planctomycetota bacterium; assembly: GCA_018242565.1. Lineage (GTDB taxonomy): Bacteria > Planctomycetota > Planctomycetia > Planctomycetales > Planctomycetaceae > JACQFH01. The sequence continues at coordinate 44,554 of JAFEBR010000529.1, forward strand.
TTTCGAGATCAGTTAAATCGACCGGCAGTGACCCTGTTGGGCCCAGATGTGTTCGGTGCCTTACCCGTCCGTTATGAGCATTGGTACCAGTGTTCCGCAGACAGGCCTCAAAAGGGGACATGTTTGCCCATTTGTGGCTCGGCAAAGCGAATGACTGTTGTCAACGCACACAATTTAAATGCATGTAAAAGCTTTGATGTGACTGTCAAGCAAACAAAATCAATATTTTGTATTTGGGATTCTGCATGCCAGCGCCGTAGATTCTGAGAGTCGGGGAAGCTACGGGCCATTCCCGGCAAGGGTTCTCGTGACATGGTTGTGTGCTCAATAGATTCGCGAAACCAGTCTTTGTGGAGAAACAACAGATGCGGACCAGAATCAATTTGTCGCTCCGGTATTCGACAGTCTGTTCAGTCGCATTGGGCGTCGGTGGATTCCTTACGGCCACCCAGCCGCTCGCAGCCAGCGTCGTGTTTTCGACATTTATCAACGGTTCCGACATCCAGTCGGCCACCGGGCAAAACTCGACGATCAGCATCACCTACGCGGGTAACAAATTTGTGGGTGGACTCTATTTCGGAACGGGCAACAATCAGCTGTATCAGAGCAATTTGACTGGTGGCGGGGTGACGACGTTTGGTGCACCCATTCCGGGGGCCTCCGGAGAAGTTGTTGTCGGAGCGTCGCTCAATCGGGGCGGTTTTGGCACTGGCGAGATCTTCGCGGGATCCCAGGCAGGCACCCAGATTTACCATTTTCAGAACGATGGATCTGGGCAGTCGCTGTTCACCACCCTGCCCACGGGGGGTGATATTCGCCAGATCTTCTTCGATCCCGGGAACAGTTTTGGTGGCAAAATGATTGTGACCACCGCGAGTGGCGACATCTACACCGTGAATTCTTCCGGCACGGCCACTTTGCTGGCGAGCATCGGCGAAGATACCGAGGGTCTGGACATTGCCCCCAGTTCCTGGGGACCATTTGCCGGCCAATTGCTCGTGGCGTCAGAGGGAAGCGGAGCCCTGCGTTTCGTGAGTAATGCGGGTGTGGTGACGAATTCCGGAATTGCAATTCCGGCGGCGGAAACCGTCAGCTTTGTACCCGCGAACCTGGGGCTCTCCGGAAACCCCCTGGAGGGTTTTTATGTGGCGAACTACCCAGTCGACATCCAGAAGGCCGGTGCGAGCCAGTTTGCAGGTCTGCAAAACCATGCCATCGTCACCAGTGAAGATGGAGGCAACGCTCGGGTCTGGGATTTGATCTTCAATGGCACCAATCTGGTCAACAACGGAGTTGTCGGCAACCTGCCCAATCAATCTGAAGATGGGATCTTCGTGACGGCAGAACGAATCAACGACGTCACCGTTCCCGAGCCAGGCAGCCTGACGCTGCTCAGCCTCGGATTGCTCACGGTCGCGGGCATGACGTGTTGGCAGAAACGGCAGACAGCCCCCCTCTTGTAAGGCCGCCGCGTCCGCCCAATCATCGCGCAGCCAGCACACCCCGTTACCGCGGACGGGGTGTGTGTGCGTTCTGCGAATGCGCGCAGGACCCACAGTCGGGCGGAGAGACGGACTAGTCTTGCTCCGACCAGAGATGGCGGACGAGTCCTCTGGCGTCGGATCGCGAGTTGTCCTCCTCAAAGGTCCCCAGATCGGCGAAGTGGGCCCGCACCTCGCGCAGCTCTTTGTCGTTCGGCCGCCGCGTCGGGGCTTCGTGCGGATCGCTGCTCGCAGCGAACGATACCGAAATGTGTGTGACTCGCCCCTCGTGCGTGTCGGACATTTCTGTCCCCACCGTCAAGCGCAAGAAACCGTCGCGGCGGGCGACGGCAAACATTTCCAGTTCGGCTCCCCCCGCCTGTTCGTGGAGTGCGAGGACCTCGGCAGGCACCGAAACGGGTTCGAGCTTTAATGACATCAATCACTCTTCTGGCAAGACGCGATTCGGGCAACATCCACGATGTGAGTCTATCAGAAATTGCCCGCCAACCCCGGATGGGTCAAAAAAGAAAAACCCCTCGGGCCGATCTGCCCGCGACGGACGCAAAAGGCGGGGCACTGATCTCGCCCTGTCAACAGGTCGCCCAAAGCCCTGTGCCGGCCGAAATCGGACCAGCTTGTGCCTGGCGTGGCCCGTCGCATGATGCGCACGCGGTCTCGACCGGCCTGGGTGATCCATGCCAGGTCTCGGCGGAGCACACCGTAGTCGCGGACAGCAGACGCTTCTTCCCGGGCAGCCTGACGGATAACATGCGGAGCAGTGTCCTGCACGAAGCTCTCGGCGGCGGTTCGCAAGATTCGACGCGACGCTTCTGGGGCACGGATATTCCGCCAAATGGCAACGCATACCAACTCATCACGGCAAATCTGTGCCAACATGCATATTCTCCGAATGGTCTCACTGGGGCTGTTACTGGGCCTGGTCTTTCCGATGGCTGGTTTTGGTCAAGAGGGACGCACCAAGTCCCGGCTGCTCTATTCTTTTGAAGCTCACAGCGAAGTCGCCGAGTTGCAGAAAGCGGCCGAGAAGAGCGATCTCATCGTGGTCGCCGACAACGGCGTGACACATGGTAAGAACTGTGTGCGGTGGGTGGCACGCAAAGGCGCGTCGTGGAGCACGCTCGAGCTCGGGACGACGGCCCGTCAGGACTGGCGTGATTTCGACTATTTTGCCATCGACATCTTCATCGAACCGGAGGGGCCGACCGCCTTTACGTTGGAACTCTGGGACCCGCTGACCAAAGGGTTTCCCACGCGGTGCACCTTCGATGGACTGCGGTTGCGGCCCGGCCGACAGACGGTGCTTGTCCCCATCAATCGGGCCCGCCGCAATGGCAAAGAGGGGCGCGATTGGAATGAGCTGGAACCGAAAGACAAAATCGACCTGGCCAAGCTCACCAAAGTCAAATTGTTCTTGACGCCCCCCAAGGATCGCGACGCCGTCCTGTGGATTGACAACCTGCGACTTCTGCAGGAAGACGCAGCGAAGCCGAAACTGCGCGTGCCGTTGCCCAAGGGGGCCGTGGCCTTCAAATTCGGCTCGGCGGGCGAAAGCCTGCCCGGTTTCACGACGATCGCCCCGGAAGCCAAAGGTCTCGTCGGCACAGGCATCACCCACGGTGGCACGGGTTGGCCTGACGCCCTTTCGGGCACCTTTGTTCTGGCCCCCGAGGGGGAAAGGTTCTCATTCAGTGCGCCCCTGCCGAACGGGGCTTATGCCGCATGGCTGCTGGCCGGTCCCATTTATCGGCGGTCATCGGCGAACCGGGTGTTTCGATTGAAACTCAACGGTCAGGTCGTCGTGGACGAATCCCCCACGCTGGACGAATACTATTCCGAGAAACATCTGTATCGATTTCTTCCGGTGGATCACGATGGCGACCCGACTCAACTGTGGCCCGATTACCTGGCGCGGATGTACCCGGCTCAGCAGGCCACGCTCGAGATTACGGACGGAACTTTGCGACTGGAAGCGGTCAATCATTTCGTGTCGGCCCTGGTCCTCGTGCCGCAGGGGCAGGGGGGCGATTTCGTCCCGCCAATCGAAACCGCACGGCGTCAGGCCTTTGAAAAGACGCTGCCTCCGATCAAACGAAACTGGCCCACGCGCGCCGCGGGGGCGGGGCCCGCTGTCGCCTGGTTGCCCGCCCCTGGCGAACGGATCTGGCCGTGGAGTCTGCCACGCCGTGACAAACCGGCCGCCTGGTCTCTCGGCGTCGCTCCGGGGCAAGTGCTGCATTTGAATCTGGGCCTCACGGCCTTCGTGGCGGACGATGTCAAAATCTCCTGCCACCTGCCAGGAGACGCGACGGCTTCACACTTCGATCAGCGGCTGCGCTTCGATGGCGACGACGCGTCGGAGATGGTGTTGCTGCCTGCCGATCACGTCCGCACCCGTCCCGGTCGGACGCGCAGCCTGTGGATTCAGGCTCAAGTTCCGAAGACGCTGCCGGCGGGTGTACACGAAGGCACGATTCGCCTTGCAGGGGCTGAGTTCCAGTTGCAAATTCCGGTACGCTGGGAGGTGCAGCCGATCACGCTGCAGGAGGTGTTGCCACTGTCGCTGGGGATGTATTACACCCCGCGTCCAATTGCCGGACTGGATCCCGTTCGGCAGCGGGCCCTGTTTAAAGCCCAGTTCGAGTTCATGCGCTCGGTCGGGCTGACCGCAGTGCCGATCGGATCGGGGACCATTACCGGCCTGCCGGCTCGCGGGCAGACAAGCGTGAGGTTTGATCCGACCTTTTGCGAACTGGCCCGAGAGGTAGGCTTTGGTCGGCATCCGCGGCAGTACCAGATGGGGACTACGCTGGGCATGGGGCGCGCGATCGGCCGGCGTCTGGGAGATCTCGGGGCGGCGGTCGATCGCAATCCGGGCGTCGAATTGAAACAGGCGGGCTTCCGCGAACATCATCTGGACGCGCTGCGGCAGTATCGCGCATTCCTCGAACAGCAGAAATTGCCCGTCGCCGTCGAAGTGGTCGATGAACCTCGCGAGGTTCCCAATCCGTGGAACCGGAACCTCGCCGACACGCTGGCCTACGCCGCGATGGTCCGGGAAGCCGGTTTGACCGGATTCGTGACACCGATGAGCGACACGAATTCCGGCAAGGACTACAGCATCCTGGCAGACCAGGTGGACATTCTCAGTGTGCATGGCTGGAAGGCTTCGGCCAAGCTCATGGCCCGGGCCGCGGAACAGAAGCGAACCATGTGGCTCTACAACACCGGCATGGATCGTTTCTCGTGGGGATTCTATGCCTGGCGTGTCGGTGCCGTGGGACGCTGGGAATGGCATTTCAGTTGGCCCGAGGATCAGGGCCGCGGCGGGTATCCCGGACGCGAATGGTTCAATCCGTTCACATCGAGTCACGGACTGGCCAGCGACGCGCCTCTGAGCTACCCCGGCGGCATTCTCTACCAGTCGGCATTTCTGGAAGTCTCCGAAGGCATCACCGATTACGCCTACCTGCTCACGCTTGAAACGGCGCTGGGGAACCAGCAGTCTCCCCAGGCCAAAGAGGCCCGGGAGTTTCTGCAGGGCTTGAAAAAGGCGATCCCGCAATTCCCAGAATTACAGGGCCTGGCCGATCCGGGGGCCGGTGCCCTGGTCGGTATGGGAATTAAGGACGAGGCCCGCTTGCAGGCACCCGCCTGGCGCGCCCGCCTCGCCCAATACATCGCCGCGCTGTCGAAGTGAACGCGGTGCGCCCTCTCCAGGGCCGCACCGTGAACGATCTTACTCTTGGAGCGAAACGACCTAAAAAGGCTCAGCCCCGTGCGTCACCGCCCCCTGCGCCACCCACACAGCGTCTCCCTCCCCCCTTTCGAAGTGGGCGCCACGGGAGGGATAACCGCACGTCTCAGCGCCCGCCCAGCAACCAACGCCAGCGAGCCGCCGGGTTCATCCCGGCGGTTTCCGCGTCCCTTCCCAACACCGGATGAAGCTGCCCATCGACTCCGCCAAGACGCCTCCCCGCGTCCGCGCGCGATCGGTGCGCCGCTTCCCAGTGTGTACTGACGCGCTCGACCGGCCTGGGTTACGCCAGGCGCGTCAGCTTCGAAACTCGACCTGTTCCGACCCACTCGGCGACAAAGATGCTGCCGTCATGGCCGAAACAGGCATCGTGCGGGTGGACGAATTTTCCGGGGAGCCACTGGTTGCGATCACCACGGATTCCGCCGCCATCTTTCCCCGTCACGCGCGCCACGTCGTCACCCAATCGGGCGACCACCTCGTTCTTGGCGTTCAGCAGCGTCAGCCGGGCTTTCAGTTCGGGGATCACGAGCAGGTCCTTCCAGGTCTCCGCGTTCGCGGGCAGGCCATAACCCTTGAGCGTTTCGATGTATTCGCCATCCATCGTGAAATACTGCAGCGTGTCGTGGGCTCGGTCGCAGACCACGATCGACGGTTCCCGGCCAGGTCGGCCGTCGATCCACAAGCCGTGAGGCGTGTTGAACTTGCCGGCGCCCTCGCCCGGGCCGCCGAAACACGAAACCCATTTACCGTTTTTGTCGTAGCGGTGGATGTAGAACGCACCGTAACCGTCGGCGAGCAGAAAACCGCCGTCGTCCAGAAAGGCGAAATTCGTGGGCATAAACCGGTCCCGCCCCCAGGCCCCGTTGGGTTTGGTGTCTTCGTTCGGAGCATAGACCCCCGATTCCATCGGCGCAAACTGCTGCCAGACCGTTTCGCCTTTCAGGTCGAGCTTGGCGAACGTCTTCAGGTGCTGGTAAGCACAGACATACAGAAATTCCTGGCCGCCTTCCTGCCGGATTTCGATGCCATGGCCGCCCCCCTGAAATTGTTTGCCGAAAGAACGAATGTACTTGCCGGTGGAATCGAACACGAAAATGGAGGGATGGTCGGCGAGTTCTTTACGGCCTTCATGAATGACGTACACGTTGCCCGCTTTATCGACCGCCACATTGTGCGTCGTCTGCCAGGAGAATTCAGCGGGGAGTTGGGGCCATTCGTGGGTGACTTCGTATTTGTAATCCCCGTCACCGAGAATGGTCTTCGCATCGGTCTTGCTGGCGGTGATGACGGCTGGGGCCGCGACCAGGGCCGCCGCCCCGGCGGTCGCCGTCGTCAGGAATTTCCGGCGCGAGACAGGGGCCGTGGAACGATTCGATTTCATCAGAGAACTCCTTGGAGCGCGACAGGATGACGGGATGCCAGGGCGGTTCAGCCAGGCTGCCGACCGCCTGCCCGCATTGTGCTGCAATCCCGATCCGAGAGCAAGGAAATGACAAGTACCTTGCTCCCCCGTGCGACAATTCGGTCCCGCTCGAAGCCGGGACGTGGTGCATGCCTGGGCACTCAGCGGGACGGATCACCGCGAACTCGGGTGGGAATGACAGCCGGCGGATCCTTGGCGAACGGCCAGTGTGAGCTGGCTGGTGGATCGGCATGGCACGCCAGAATCGCGTGGCGCAAAGCCGTCGGCGTTGTCTTGGGGGCAACCGTCACGATGGCGAGATTTGCCGTCAAGCATCAAATACCCAGAGGCTGTCGCCCGTATTCGTCAGCGGTGCGCGTGCGCTGCAGGCAAAGCGCGCGTCAACGATCCTGGGCCTTGGGCGCGTCCTGACAATGACCGAATCCCCCGATCAGTTTTGGCTTCACGGTCGAGGAGAGTCGAGGACTGCGAAAACGGGCGCGCCGCTTGAATTCCCTGTTCGCAGAGTTGCATCGCCTGCCCGGGGCTCGATTTAGCGCCGCCAGACTTCGGCAGTCCGATTTGCCAGCCGCAGTTTGGCGGGGGCTGGTCGGCTCGCCTCACCCTCCCGGATGACAGTAGCTCCTGCCGGCGCGATGCCCCTGGCCGTGAGTCTCACGTCCTTGATGGCGTGAATGCGTGCGACAGCAAGAGCGCTCCCCCGCGCGTAGCCCGGGACCGCGGGGGGAGCAGCGATGGACTGGTGATCGCCGTGAAGCGGCGAGCACCGGTACTCCGTGATATCAACACATTGGTCCGGTTGGAGTGACTACCCGGAGCCAGATCTGGCCACGTGGACCGCCTGACGGCCAGCCTGTAGGTTATTGGCCCGACGACCGACTCCGACGGCGGGAATGGACAACCAGAGTTCCGACCAGGCTGGCGACACTGAAAAAAGCCAGCGAACTCGGCTCGGGAACGGGGGCCGCATCGACCCGGATGCTGCCCAGGCCCACTCGGTCGCCCCCGACCCCCCCGCCACCGTATCCGATGGTGTCGTGATAGTTGGAGGTTAATGTCAGTTCGACATACCGCGCGGTGACACCTGAAATATCGAAGCCC
>JAFEBR010000530.1 GCA_018242565.1 Planctomycetota bacterium
AAAACCGTTCTCCAATAATCCGTCATGCCAGACAGACATCTCCCTCGCCGAACATCCTGAACTGCACGCATAACGGATAGACCACCCAGCCACGAGATCACAACCGAAACCCCATCCGGGCAAATCTGTGGCCCCCCGCTCTCACCCGTTCTGCAAGTAAGCACCTGCCGATGCCCGAGTTGCCGCCGTCGAAACGATTGCCAAACACTGAGACCTCCGTTCAGCCCGGTACGGTCTCCGCGGACACGGTGCCGTATGCCGAGTTGCACTGCCGGACGAACTTCTCGTTTCTGGAGGGGGCCTCGCACGCGGACGAGTTGGTTCAGACGGCTCACGCGCTGGGTTACCAGGCGCTGGCAATCACCGATCGCAACAGCCTGGCGGGAATCGTGCGAGCCCACACCGCGGCGAAGTCCGCCGGACTCAAACTGCTCGTCGGTGCCGAGATCACGCCCCTCGATGCCCCGCCACTCGTGTTGCTGGCAACAGACCGCGCGGCGTACGGGCGTTTGTGCCGGTTGCTCACCCGCGGTCGGCGGAACGCCCCTAAAGGAGAATGCCGGCTGACACTCGTCGACATTGCCGAGCATGCCGCCGGACTGCTCGCCGGGGTCCTGCTGCGGCCGTATCTGGCTGAGCACCATAGTCCCCGTGTAAATCCCGACAACTCACCGGGCGACCGCTTGGGGGAATCCGACCGGGCGGTCTCTGCCCTTCCAAGCGCGTCCGCGACGCTGCAGCGCTACCGCGAAATCTTCGGAGATCGGGGCTATGCCCTCGCCGAGTTGCATCACGGTCCCGACGATCGCCGGTTATTGGCCCGTATGCAACACCTGGCCAACGAATGTCGCCTGCCGCTCGTCGCGGCTAATGACGTCCACTACCACGAACCACAGCGCCGGTTTCTGGGGGATGTTCTGACGGCGATTCGCGAGGGTTGTTCGGTCGCTGAACTGGGGTACCGCCGGTTCCCCAATGCCGAACGTTATCTGAAACCGCCGGCACAACTGGCCGAACTCTTCGCGGGTTGTCCCCAGGCCCTGGCCCGAACCATCGAAATCGCCTCGCGCTGCAGTTTTTCGCTCGACGAACTGCGTTACGAATATCCGGAAGAGCTTTCACCCCCGGGGGTGACGCCACTCGCCTATCTGACGCAACTGACCTGGCAGGGAGCGCGCGACCGCTATCCCCAGGGTCTGTCAGACAAGGTGCGGATGCTCATCGAGCATGAACTGGCCCTCATCGCCGAGTTGCATTACGAAGCCTACTTTCTCACCGTCTATGATCTCGTGAAGTTTGCCCGCAGTCGGGGCATTTTATGCCAGGGACGGGGCTCGGCAGCCAACTCGGCCGTCTGTTACTGCCTGGGTGTCACCTCGGTCGACCCCGATCGGATTGACGTGCTGTTCGAACGCTTCATCAGCAAGGAACGCAACGAAGCCCCCGACATCGACGTCGATTTTGAGCATGCCCGCCGCGAAGAGGTGATTCAATACGTCTACGACAAGTACGGCCGTGACCGGGCCGCCATGACAGCCGAGGTGATCTGCTACCGTTCGAAATCGGCGGTGCGCGAAGTGGGCAAGGCCCTGGGCCTGTCGCTGGATCGCGTCGATGCCCTCGCCAAGTCGTTCGAGCATTACTCAGACGATGCGCGTCTGGCCCGCCGCTTTCGCGAAGCCGGGTTTGCTCCCGAGTCGCGCATCGGGCGACAACTCGCGGCGCTGATCCGGCAAATCCTCGATTTCCCCCGCCACCTGTCGCAGCATGTCGGCGGACTGGTCATCACCCGCGGGGCGCTGTGCGAACTCTGCCCGATCGAGAATGCCTCGATGCCGGGCCGCACCGTCATCGAGTGGGACAAAGACGACCTCGATGCCCTGGGCATTCTGAAAGTGGATTGCCTGGCCCTGGGTATGCTGACCGCCATCCACAAGTGCTTCGACTTCGTCGAGCAGTGCCATCAACGACCGTTAACACTGGCGAATATTCCGGCTGAGGACCCGGCAGTGTACGACATGGTCAGTCAGGCCGACACCATGGGGGTCTTTCAGATCGAAAGCCGGGCCCAGATGGCCATGCTCCCCCGGTTACGGCCCCGCGAGTTTTACGACCTGGTGATTGAAGTCGCCATCGTCCGCCCTGGACCGATTCAGGGAGACATGGTCCATCCCTATCTACGTCGGCGGTCGGGCGAAGAACCGGTGGAGTTTCCCGACGAACGGATCCAGGCCGTGCTGCAGAAGACCCTGGGGGTTCCCATTTTTCAAGAACAGGCCATGCGTCTGGCGGTGGTCGCGGCCGGTTTCACTCCCGGAGAGGCCGATCAACTCCGCCGCGCCATGGGGGCCTGGCGACGCCCCGGAGTGATCGATCAATTTCACAAGAAGCTGAACGAGGGGATGCTGGCCCACGGCTATTCGGCCGAGTTCGCTGATCGACTGTTTCGACAAATCCGGGGCTTCGGCGAATACGGTTTTCCCGAATCGCATGCAGCCAGCTTCGCCTTGCTGGTGTATGTCTCTGCCTGGCTCAAGCGTTACTACCCGGCGGCCTTTGCGGCCGCCCTGATCAACAGCCAGCCGATGGGGTTCTACGCTCCGGCGCAGTTGATCGCCGATGCCCGCAAACATGGCGTGACCGTGCTGTCTGCCGACGTAAATTTCAGCCACTGGGACTGCACCCTGGAATCTCCACCCGACACGACGACTGCTCCCGACGCCTCGCCAGACACCGTGGAGACCGGCGGCCCCGCCGGCCACACCACCGGTTCGCTGCTGCCTGGTGCGAGCACCTGTCCGCTGCGACTGGGGCTGCGGCTGATTGCCGGATTGTCACCCGCCCATGCCGAACGCATCGTCGCCGCACGCGGAGACCGTCCCTTCGGCTCGCTCGCAGACTTTTCCCGGCGGACCGGTCTGTCGAACAGTGTGCTGACCCGTCTGTCGCGGGCCGATGCCTTCCGGTCACTGGCCCCCGATCGCCGCAGTGCACTCTGGCAATCGTTGCCAGTCCAGCAGACGCTCCCGCTGTTTGACGATGTGGCCGATCACGAACCCGTGGCGTCTCTGCCGGCCCTCTCACCATTGGAAGAGGTGGTCGCCGACTACCGCACACAGGGATTGTCACTGCGCGACCACCCAGTGAAATTCGTACGGCCCCGGCTGACAGAACTGCGGGCGATCAGTTCCGCCGAGTTGTCGCAACGGCAACATAACGAGCGGGTCTGCGTCGCGGGCCTGGTGCTCATGCGACAACGCCCGTCCACCGCCAGCGGCATCACGTTCGTAACCCTGGAAGACGAAACGGGCATCGTCAACCTGATTGTCCACCCCACCATCTGGGAGCGTTACCACCAGGCGGCCCGTCGGGCCCAGGCGCTGCTTGCGCGCGGCACCGTGCAGCGCCGCCACGAGGTGATTCACGTTTACGTTCAGCGACTGCAGGATCTGGGACCGCTGCTCGCCGACGCTTCTGTCAAATCCCGAGACTTTCGTTGACCGGCCCCGCGCTGGCCGTCACAGCAACGTCCCCTGCCGAGGCAGAGGAGCCACACATTCAGGGCGATCGTTTCGAGGCGAATTCACCAAGGTGCTCACCGGAGTCAACTGCATCCTGGCCGCCGGAAACGGCTTCAGCAGGTCAGCGACCTCGTCGGCCGTCTGCCGCTGCCGATCGAGCCAGCGGTCGTAGTCGGCCGCATCGAGAATCACCGGCATCCGCGTATGCACCTGTTGCATCAATTCGTTGGCCTCGGTCGTCAGAATTGTACACGTCTGCCGTTCCGAACCATCGGCCGCCGTCCAGTGCTCCCAGAGACCGGCGAACGCAAACACCCGAACATCCCGCACACCAATCAAAAACGGCTGCTTGGTCTTCTGCCCGGGAATCGCCTGCCACTCATAAAAGCCGTCGACCGGAATCAAACACCGCCGACGTTTCAACGCGGTTCGAAACGCAGGCTTCGAAGCGGCCGTCTCGGCCCGTGCATTAATCAGGCTCGACGCAATCTTGTCGTCGCGCGCCCACGAGGGAATCAGGCCCCAGCGAAAGAGCGCCAATTCACGTCCGTCGTTCTGCTCGCGCGCACGGACAGCAACCACCGTCTGCGTCGGCGCGATGTTATAACGCGGCGACCAGTCGATCGTGTTGAGGACAGAAAAAATCTCGGCCAACTCAGCTGGCGAGACCCGTAATGTGTATCGACCGCACATGACAGTGAGTATATTGACCAACAGCCGCGCAGGGAATCTTGTTCCCGTGTTGTGGCATCACTCCGCACTGTGTCCATCGATTTCATCATCAAAAATGCCGCAGGAACACACCATGCGCATCGTTCACATCGTCTCGCGAGTGGTCTGCGTGGCCGCTTGCACTCTCGGCTGGACCTCGGCGGTTTGTGCCAAGGACCCGGCCGCGGGCCTGGCACAAATCGCCCCTCGCCTGCAGGAGTTCGTGGCCGCCAAACAGATTTCGGGAGCCGTGACGCTGGTCGTCCATCGGGGACAGATCGTGCATCACGCCGCCGTGGGCGAGGCCGACCGGTCCACCCATCGTCCCATGGCGAAAGACTCGGTCTTTGCCATCGCCTCGATGACGAAACCGATCACGGCCACCGCCCTGATGATTCTGGTCGATGAAGGCAAGCTTTCGATTTCTGATCCCGTGTCGAAGTACATTCCGGCGTTTGCTGATGCCCGGTTGGCGACCGGAAAGCCAGCGCGTGAAATCACCGTTCGTGATTTACTGACGCACACCTCGGGACTCACCGGCGATCAAGGGGTGAAAGAGGGGTCGCTCGAAAAGACGGTGCAGGAAATGGCCACCCGCACACTGGCATTCGAACCCGGCAGCAAGTGGTCGTACAGCCCCGGATTGACCGTCTGCGGCCGGATCATCGAGGTCGTCTCCGGGATGCCCTTTCAAGACTTTCTCGCCCGCCGGATTTTTGAACCGTTAAAAATGCGCGAAACCAGTTTCGCGCCCACGGCCGAGCAACAGGCGCGACTGGCTCTGCTCTACAAACCCAGTGCCGACAAACAGGAGATCGAACCGGCCGTGCCGCAACTCGTCGGCACCGGCGCCCCCACCTTCGGTCCCTCGGGGGGACTCTTCTCAACCGCGAGCGACATGGCCCGAT
>JAFEBR010000531.1 GCA_018242565.1 Planctomycetota bacterium
ACAAAAGATGAAAACGCGATCTTGTCCCTGATAGGACTCGAGAACCTGTTGCAGGTCTGGCAGGCGCACCAACTCGCCGCCGATCAGAATCTGGTCGTTTGGTCCGAATTCCATCTGGCCGATTTCATCGAGTTGAATCTCTTCGTCGGTGTTGACTACAACCGCGACGATCTGTGATTCTGCCCAGGGCGTGGAGCGATGGCCGAGGGCCGGGCCGTCGCCGAAAAAGAAATCACCCACTTGGGGGTGGAGAGAGCGCGGCGCATTATGCAGCACGATTGAGCCCAGAACGCCGGACCCAACATTGGCAACCGACACTCCGGGTAACGACAGGCAGAATCCGATCAGGGTTCCCAGTCCGCAAATGAGGGCGGACTGGCCCGAGCCCGCGAACGCGAACCAGATGCCTCCGGGACTGGCTCCCAGGGTGGTCCAGATGCACGTCTTCCACAATTGCCGTCGCCGATCGTCTGGCCGTGGGGGAATAGCTATCTCAACCGAGATGGGGGCGTAAGTGCCGCAACCCGGGCACTGACTGAGGCCGATGGCGAATTCCCGTGCGCAACTCGAATTCATGCAGGTTTGACGCATGTCGATCTCGCGGTGTTGAGGCCCTGGGGGAATCACATGTCACAGAATTGTAACAACCGGGCGAGTCAGTCTGGCAGTTCGGGCCGGGGCCGGGTAGAAGAACAACGGCGGGAACGATACGATTCGCCCCAGGCATCGTGGATGCCAGGGATTGTGTTGGGTGGCGGTCGAGCGCAGAGGGCGCGGTCGGTTTCCGGCCTTGGTCATTTTTCAGGAGACGTGGAATGCACGCCGTTCGTTGGTCACATGTGGCCTGGAGTCTGGTGCTGGGGGCCGTGGTGTGTGGCGTCAACGGGGGGACGGTCGGGCATGCTGCCGACCCCGTCGCGGAAACCTCGGGGACCTGGCCACAGTTTCTGGGGCCGAATCGGAATGGAATCTCGGCCGAGACCGGACTGCTGACGGAGTGGCCGTCCGAGGGACCACGCGAGGTCTGGCGCGTGCCGGGGGGCATTGGCATGTCGGGCCTGGCGATTCAGTCGGGACGCGTGTTGACGCTGGTGCAGAAAGCCGATCGGCAGTGGCTGGTGTGTCTCGAAGCGCAGACGGGCAAGACGCTGTGGGAGCGGGATCTGGCGCCCGAGTACAAGAACGCCATGGGCAACGGCCCGCGGGCGACGCCGACCATCGTGGGGGACACCGCCTACGTCTTCACCGGTGAGGGGATTCTCGCTGCCGTGCAGGTGTCCGATGGCAAGGTCGTCTGGCAGGAAAATGTCGTGGCGGAACTGGAAGGGCAACCGGCCGAGTATGGCATGGCCTGTTCGCCTGTTGTGACGGGGAATCTCGTGGTGGTGGTGGTGGGAGCGCCGCAGGCGACGGTCGCGGCCTTTGATCGAAAAACGGGGGCGTTGAAATGGAAACAGGGGACCGAATCGCCCGCCGGCTATTCATCTCCGAGTCTGTTGAAGCTGGCGGACCGTGAGCAAGTGGTCGTATTTCATGGCACGGGGGCTTTGGCTCTCGATCCTGAGCGGGGCTACCCGCTGTGGAGTTTTCCGTACCTCACCGATTTCAATTGCAACATTGCGACGCCCATTGCCGTCAACGGCGGTGTGCTGTTGTCCGCTGGGGAAAACCACGGATCGGTGCTGCTGAAGATCTTTGCTACGGGCACCGAACGGCAATACAAGGTGACGCCGCTGTGGGAATCGTTCGGGCCGTCGAGCGTGTTGCGGAGCGAATGGCAGACTGCGGTGGCCATGAATGGGTCGCTGTACGGGTTCGATAACGTGGGTGGCGCGGGACCGGTGTCGCACCTGACCTGCATTGAAGCCGCGACGGGCAAACGGCAGTGGCAGCAGCTTCGGTTTGGTAAGGGGAACCTGATCGCCGCCGATGGCAAACTGTTTGTCTCGACACTGCAGGGGGAACTCGTGGTGGCGAAGGTCAACCCGGAAAAGTACGAGGAACTGGGGCGGAAGGCGGTCGTCGGCAAGAATCGCCAGGCACCGGCACTGGCGGGGGGCATGTTGTATCTGCGAGACGATCGCGAGATTGTGTGTCTGGATGTGCGGAAGAAGTGAGCGTTGCAGACGGATGCGAAATTCAGGAAGCGTCCACGGCCCCCCGGGCTGAGAAGTATGAACTCGTCCTGGGTTTCTGACGTACGTTCTTGATGATCGCTCGATCACGGGAGCCGAAAGCCCAAGTGGGGAAAGGGGGCCAACGGCATCTGTGAACGTTGGTCTTCCAGTCCGTTGGGTTCCACATACAAAAATCCGGGATCGATCCCGAATAGCGCACAATCCCAGAGGATCCAGTCGCCCGGTCTGAGTTCGTCCTGCGCGAATGTCAACGCGTTGGTGAACGGGATGCGACCGGAACGCCCGGCTGACCGCAGTGTTGGTTCGTGTGAAATCTGAAATTCCAGGGCCGTATAGGGATCAATGGCGATCTTGCCGAATTCCTGAGGGTTCACGCGGAGGGGATAAACGCCCTGCGTTTTTCGGTAGGCTGCCAGTCGCAGACGCAAGACGGTTGTGCGCAGCAGATATTCGTGGCGCAGACGGACACGCCAGACTCCGTGATCGGTCCTGGGCATGGCTGCCAGTGCCGGGGTGCGCGAGGTCCATGTCCAGTGGATAGGCGGTGGCGGAATATAGGCCGGCGGAGCGAAATACGTGGCGACTTGTCCCTGCTGTTTGGTGAGCGACAAAACGGGACTCAAATCGCTCGGTGAGCTGGTTCGATCAGTCTCGCTCCCCCAGGCAGACAGCCACCGGGCTCCCGCCAGATGGGCTATTCGCGGCAGGACATACATGTCTTCCCGTTGCCGCAGTTGATGTTCCAGCAGGTCCAGGCTGTTCAGTTTCGCCGCATAAACCAGGCTGAGGACGCGCGCGATGCGAATGCGTTCAGCGGGCAGAACCCGCGGCAGAAACTTGGCGAATTGCAGGATGTGACGTTCGCGGCTGTTTAAAGAATCTTCCGGAACCGTGTCTTCCAGGTACTGGAATGACCAAGTGTCGATCTTGTGTTGTCGCAGCAGGGCCGCTTGAAAGGCAGGGAACCGTGAAAACTCGCCGCGCAGACGCTCGCTGGTCGCCTGCAATCGTTCCGCGGTTTGTTCCGGATGACTGATCCAGGCTGACATCCAGTTTACGGTCAGCGATTCCAGTAGCACGGCTGTCCTCCATTCGCCCACACCACCACTGTCAGCCAGGTTTTGTGCTATTTTGAGGACGGCGACGTAGCAATCGGCTGCCTCGTCGAGTTGCCCCCGCGATTCCCGTTCGCGCGCCATCAGGAGCAGCAGGATCGGGTTGACTGCCCTGGGACTGACGATGGTCGTAGGGTTCTGGCGCACCAAATGCATGATGCTGGCGACGCGTTCTCGATTCTGGTCCAGCGACTTCTGCAAAGACTCGTGCAGCTTCTGCTGCAGTTCATTCCCACTTGAGGGGGACAAATCTTCGAAGGCGAGAAATGGATTGGGGAGATCCATGTGCAGGTAGCGGTCGTCTTCCCCGGCGTCTGGTGCGGTGGGGGGGCTCACAAATTGCCACGGCGACGATTCCCCGATCGAGGGCGTCACCATCTGCGTGACAAACTCTGGTTGCGGAATTTCGTAGGCGCGCCAGGCATTCGCCCCACCCCAACTGAAAAGCAGGCCGACGGTCAGTCCCGATGCCAGCTTGATCCATGCGCGTGGCGGCGCGTGTTCCAGGAGCCAATTGCGACACCAGCAGAAAGTCGTGGCGAACAGTGTGAACAGGAGCGGGGCGACAGCGATCGACAGGGGAATTTCGAGCGACATGATCAGCCACGTCCAGGCGCCGGCCGCCCAACACAGCACAAACGCGACAAACCACGCCACCAACGTGCGCGGGATGAGGATGGAGGCGAACTGGCCGGTCGCGTAACCGATACTGATCAGCCACAGGGCCAGTTGAATGGCACGGGTCGGATCTGCCGCGGATATTGGATGCGACCAAAAAGCATCGTTGAAGACCACGAAGTCGCGGGGGTGCGCCCGGATGATTCCGACGAAGAAGGGGGCTGTGGCGAGAATTGTGAGCAGGCCGCTGGCCAGTTGCTTGCTGAACCACACCAGTCCGGGCGACAGGCCCTGGTCGGCCAGGAAGCGGGTTCGTCGACCTCCGTCCGACTGGAATGACCAGACACCCATCAGCAGGGAAACCAGTGTTCCGTTGAAGAGCGGGCGGGCCAGATCGCGATAATTCGGCTCCTGTGAGTGTGGCCAGTAGGTCAACACGAGCAGACCTGCAATCCACAGCACATGCCCCCGTGTGACCAGATGTCGCAGTTCCAGCCAGATCAAGCGGTGCATCGTTCGCCGCCAGGCCGGGGCCGTTTCGCGGACATGTGCCCAATGGGCCCGTTTGGCAGCGGCACTGCGCTTGCGACCCGCACGCAGCCAAGTGGGATCAGGGAGGCGAAGCTCTCGTGACCGAACCGCCAAGCGGGCCGCTGTCAGCCCATAACCTACGACGAGCAGGGGCGGTACCAGTCCCAGGTTGGTCCAGGGATTCGGGTCGTTACCCGGACTGCGCAACAGGTGAAAGATCAACAGCATCGAGAGTGGCGCCAGCACCCCTGTCAGGCACAGTGCCGTCAGGACGCGTCGACAGATTAGAGAGCAACAGAACCCCCACGCCAGCAGCAGAAGGGTATTGGCGATAATCGCCGCCCCCTCGATCTCTGCGAAGACCGTGGCGACGGGGCGCGGGTCATTCCTCGTCGCGAGGAATGCCGCGAGTGCCAGCACGAGCCACATGGCGACGGTGCCAGCCAGGTTCACGAGGGCTTTGCCCCAATAGAAACAGCTTGTCCGAATGGCGAAGATTCGCAGGAGATCGAGAGTTCCGTTTTCGGTTTCCGAAGCGTACGACACGCATGAGGCACCGAAGGCGAAAATCAGAGGCATCGTGAGCGCGATCGACCACGGAGCATCTCGTTGGCCCGTCTGCGGACCCCAAAACCACAGAAACAGCAGCATCATCCCCAGGGCGGTTCCCGCCACGATCAGCCAGAACGCACGCTGGTCCCGATATTCTTTCCAGACCATCCGCCAAAGACTGCGATCGTGGATCAGCATGGTGTGGCCTCCCGGCAGGGGAGTTCTTCGCCGCGCATATAACCGACGAAGATCTCTTCGAGATTCGGCGTACGCACTTCCAGATCTCGGGTATGCGACAGCGCGCGGAACG
>JAFEBR010000532.1 GCA_018242565.1 Planctomycetota bacterium
AGGAATGGATCCTCGAGAACAAGGCCAATCAGCCCACGTTCCAGTCGATCCGCCGTCGCGAACGCAGCCATCCCGTCGAAGTGGTGGGCAAGCAGCTCCGCAGCATGATGACCTGGATCAAGGCGAAAGAAGTCTAAGCACCACGCCACTTCAGGCTTGGCGGAACTCCACAGGCCTCGGTATCCTGCGTGCTGCCGATGGCGAGTGTGCGGAAAGTGACGGCTCCCGGTACGACGCAGCGTACCGGGGCGTTCGTTCATCGGGAATGACAACGGACTGCGCGAGGAGTTGAACGGCATGTCGACCAGCCCAGTGATCGCGTTCGAAGAGATCCGGCCCGGCGATCACGTGAAAATCACGCAACGGGTCAAAGTCGGACTGAAAATCTGGACCACCACTGTCAGCGGTACCGTGGTCCGCACCGAACGCCGTCGCGAAGGACTGTCGGTCAAACGCAACTTCGATGACAAGGTCTACGCGGACCTGGTCCTCCTGAAAAAGGATGGGCCCGTCGCCGGCGAGGAAACGACCGTCACGTTCGACGAATTCACCCACATCGAACGGGCCTGACCCGCTCGCCCCGCGGCGCTGGCAAGACAGCTTTCGCCGTGAACTCGGCCCAGGTTTGGTGCTCGCTCCAGCCGGCGGTGCCGGTACGATTCTCCCCGCAGGCCAGTTCTGGGTATATTATGCTGCATGTCCTCTCTGCAGACGCTTCATTCGCAACATTCCCGCAACTGGCGTGACAACAAGTTCGTGTACCCCGTCGTCTCGCGACGCAGCAAAGGGGTCTCGATCGGCGTTAATCTGAACCCCGACAAGGTCTGCAACTTCGACTGCATCTACTGCCAGGTCGATCGCCGCAGCGAATCAGAGACGCGGTTTGTCGAGACCGAGCAATTGCTGGCGGAGATCGACGACATGCTGGACCGCGTCACCTCGGGCGCGCTGTTCGAAGATGTCGCATTTGCCCAGACGCCAGACGCCCGCCGACGGCTGAACGACATCGCTTTTGCCGGCGATGGTGAGCCCACCACGTATCGAAATTTCGACGAAATCATCGCCGGCGTCGCCGCCCTCAAGCGACGCCGTCAGCTGGCCGACGTCAAACTCGTTTTGATCACCAATTCGAGCATGTTCCATCGCCCGGCGGTCCAGCGTGGCCTGGCGCTGCTCGATGAGAACCAGGGCGAGATCTGGGCCAAACTCGAAGCCGGCACCGAGGCGTACTTCCAACAGGTCGACCGCACCAAAATTCCATTTCGGCAGATCATGGAGAACCTCATCGCGGCTGCAAAGCTGCGACCACTGGTCATCCAGAGCCTGTTCATGCGGATCGCCGGCGCCCCCCCACCCGCCCATGAGATCAACGCGTATTGCGATCGACTGCGAGACATTCTGGACGCCGGAGGCCGCCTGACGATGGTGCAGGTCTACACCGTCGCGCGACCTCCCGCCGAGAGCTTCGTGACCCCGCTGACCGACGCAGAACTCAGTGCCATCGCCACACAGATACAGACCCTGGGCATTCCAGCCGAGATCTTCGGAGCATAAACGGGCTATTCCATGAACGTGACACGCCTGAAGCGATTGTTCGAGCTGCCGCTCCTGGCTAAAGAACTCAACGAGCAATCGGCACAGGCCCGGACCTATGTGTTGCGGTTTCTGTACGGGGCGATTCTGTTCACTGCGGCCTGCGGAATGTTCTATGGCACATTTCTGCTGGGGGGCACCGGTGCCAGCGGCGGCCTGGGACAGGGCCGGCAGATGTTCGAGCAACTGGTCACGCTGCAGTTCTGGACCATCTTCCTGTTTCTGCCAGCCGTCAGTTGCGGGTGCCTGTCGATCGAGAAGGAACGCAACACGCTCGCGCTGTTATTGATCACGTCGCTTACGCCGTGGCAGATTGTCTTTCAAAAGTTGCTGGGCCGCCTGGTCCCCATGCTGACCTACGTGATCCTGTCGTTCCCGCTGATGGCCGTGGCGTACAGTTTCGGCGGATTTACAGAAGCCTATCTCTG
Organism: Planctomycetota bacterium; assembly: GCA_018242565.1. Taxonomy (GTDB): domain Bacteria; phylum Planctomycetota; class Planctomycetia; order Planctomycetales; family Planctomycetaceae; genus JACQFH01. The sequence continues at coordinate 2,022 of JAFEBR010000532.1, forward strand.
GTCCGGAATCATCCTGCTGGTGATCACCTGCGTCGAAGCCGGCGCGCTGTCGGTCATGTGCTCGGCCTGGTATGCCACGACGGTCGAAGCGTTCATCGCCAACTACGTGATCTTCCTGGTCCTGCTCTCCATTTTTCCCATCTGCTGGGGCCCCTGGCTCTTTCAGCAGGCCGCCGATGTCACCCTCGGCGTGACGCTGGGGCGTCTGCCCTATCCGGCCATTATGACCGGCATATTTCTGATTGCAGCCCGGATCTTTCTGCCGGCCCGGGCCTTCATTCCCCCGAAGAACGTCCTGCTGGGCCTGTTCCATCAGCTTGATAATTTCTTCAATAACGCCAACACGGTGACCGGAGGGGTGGTCCTGGTCAAAGATGGCGACCCGCTGCCCAATCTCAATCCGATCGCCTGGCGCGAAACCACGAAGAAATCGCTGGGCACCTTCCGCTACCTGTTTCGGGTGCTGGTGGCGATGGAACTGCCTTTGATCGTCGTCTGCGCGTCCCTGCAGATTTCCAGTCCCGGGGGCCCTGATGTCCGGATCGTGTCGCGACTGCTGTATGTGCTCTGGTGCCTGGGTGGCGCCATGATCATCGTGCATGCCGCCAGTGTGATTGCCTCCGAACGCACCCGGCAGACATTTGACGTGCTGCTGGCCACCCCCCTCTCGGGCCGGCAGATCCTCACCGAGAAACTGGCTGGAGTCCAGCGACTGCTGCTGATTCTGCTCGTCCCGTTTTTCACGCTGTTCGGGTTTGAAACCTGGTGGCACCAGGGGGGCCAATACCGCTGGCTGTACCTGCTCTTGTCCGCCGGTACGGTCGCGGCCTACCTGCCGATTCTGAAATGGTTCGCCCTTTGGATGGGGTTGAAGATCAAGTCGCAAATGAAAGCCGTGTTGACCACAATGGGGCTCGTCGCCGCCTGGCTCATGCTGCCCGACATCATCCGCGCCGTGGTCACCGACATGATCGGCCGAAATCTGCCGGGCTGGTGCGAAGCCTTGTTTTCGCTCAACCCCAAGACGCAGATTCCGGTGATCGAAGAACTCAACACCACGGCCCGGTTCGCCTCTTCGCGGGCCCTGCGGGAAGGGTTCTGGCCGTTCATCCTGCTGACGTGTGCGAACTTTTCCTTGTATGCGGGGGCCGCCTGGCTGATTCGTCGGCAGGTGCTCAATCACGCCGATCATCTGCTGGGCCGTCTTGAACCGCCTGCGACGAGTGGTCAGTCAGAACCTGCCGAGGCCCCGGTCATCGAGAACGGCGAACTGAACTCCGCCGAGGCCTCGGCAACTTAAGGCCAACGAGTTCACCCGGATCGCCAGAGCGCGTGATACGAATCGCGATCACACGGGTACCCAGCTGAGGAATGCGACCACTCAGCCCGCCCACAGGGTTTACTGCGGCGGTTTACGCCGTTTCGGGGGTGCGGTCGAAGCGGGCACCCAGGTATTTTGGCCGGCCGCGATATTACGTACCGACTCGGCCGTGGGTGGCCCCTGAGGAGCGGCAGGCTGCGAGTCGCGCGGCGTGCGGGCTTCCAGCTTATAGGCCACCTTCTTGCGGCGTTTCCGCGACAGCCAGGACCAGCTCAAGCGAGCCCGATTTTCACGCGAACCATCGTGAATCAGCCACAGAAACACGACGATGCCGACCGTCATGATTCCCGCCCATTTGAGCGACATCGCCCGCTGCACAGCCGATTCCGCCGACAAGCCGATGAACGTGCACGTCACCGCCCCGGCGAGCACCACCAGGCAGGTCGCCAACAGTGCCACCGCCTTATTCCCCAGATTCGAGTTCGGTCGGAATGACATGCTGCATCATCCCCTGCGGGCACCTGCCTGACGCCGCCAGCCGGTCTCAAAACATCCTGCAGACACCCAGGCATCACCGGCGCACGACGGTCGTCACTCAGCGCGAAACGAAATAGGAACTGATATCGATGTAAAACACGAACGCCATCAGACTCAGAATGAACGCGAAGCCAACGTAGGTCGCCGTTTCGATGACCCGCGGGCTGGGTGGTTTGCCACGAATTCCTTCCCAGCACAAGAAGACAAAGTGCCCGCCATCCAGCACGGGAATCGGCAGGAAATTCAGGGTCGCCAGGCTCACCGAAAGAATCCCCATGAACAGAATCAGGTCAGGAATCCCCTGCTGACTGAAGAAGAACGCGGTTTCGGCGATCCGAATCGGCCCCCCCAGCGCTTTGTGAGAAATCCTTCCGGTAAACAATCCGCGAATCGTGAACCACATTTCAATCAGCGAATCGCGGGTCCGGCGGAAGCCCAGCGTGGCGGCTTCCGAGACCGACTTTGCCTTGCGGATTTCCGTTTTCGAGTCCATCGCCAACCCGCGGATCGGCAGATACCAGTCGGGATCTTCGACGGGGGTGATCTCACACGTCACCGGCTGCTCAGACTTGGGTGATTTCACAACCAGCGAGATCTTCCAGTCGAACAGATGCTGCATCTGCCAGAACGTATGCGGCCAGTTCCGCTGCACTTTGTCAAACTCGATTTCAAAGGGCTTTTGCCGTTTGGTCTGCGACTCTTCCGCGGGGGTGAAAATGATCTTCACGATGTGATCACCGGCCGAAATACCCGCCTGGGCCGCCGGCCCTTCGGGAGTCACGTCGGCGACAGTATGCAGCACATGGTACGCAATGCCCAACGCCGGAATCGACAGGGGACAATCGTCTTTCGCCGGATTCGGACGTTCAATCCAACCGGGCCGGTCGTCGGGAATCACATTCAGTTCGTCATCTGGCGGAGGGGTCGCCCCCGAAGGCCGGCTGATTTTGACGGTCACCGTCTTACCCGCCAACCCGGCGAAATATTCTGGCAACTGCAGCGGGTCGATGTCGGTCCCGACCACCAGCGCTTCGGGTTCTTTGATTTGCGTAATCGTGTCGCCGACGGCGAAGCCCGCACGCTCGGCGGGGGAACCGCGGCGAATCGCCGTGATCTGGCCGATGGCCATCTTCAGACCGAACGTTCGGAAATGATTGGGTTCAACGCGGATCTCGGTGAGCGGGTCCGTGCTGCTGGCCCCTTTACGCCGAACGCCGAAGGTCACCGGTTCGCTGCGATGGACAGCCAGTTCTTGCGCCATCCGCGTGTAATCGTTTTTCAGGTCGATGCCATTCAATTCGACGATGGTATCGCCGGGGGCAAACGGGGGTTCAGCCCGGGCTGCCGACAAACCAGGATTCGTCAGCTTCGCGGCGTTCCCATCTTTCGGATCGGGAACCTGCAGCGACTGCATGGGTTCGGCATAAATCGTGGGGACGAGGCCATCTTCTTCAACGAGCGGCCGGACCCGGGTCGTGAACGGTTCGCCGCCTCGGAAACCGGCAATTTCCAGTTCCTGATCTTTATTCGACAACGCCACCGCCAGCCGGACGTCGGTGAAACTCAAGTTGTCATCCATGCGATCATCGATGCGCGTGATGACGTCTCCCATCCGCAAGTCAGCCTGCCAGGCCGGCATGCCCGGAGTCACTCCGCCGATGACCGCCGGTTGATACTTGATCCCCAGCAGGTAGGCGATGATGAAAAACAGCACCGCCGAAACCAGGTTGTTAATGACCCCCGCCGAAATAATGGCCATGCGCTGCGGCACGGTCTTCGCCGTGTACGACCGCGGATCGAGAGCCACTTCACGATCGGTCATCTGGCCGGGGTCGGCGTCATCCTGCCCCAGCATCTTGACGAAGCCCCCCAACGGCAACAGGGCCAGCACGTAATCGGTTTCGCCCCGTTTGAATTTCCAGATGGCGGGGCCGAAACCAATACTGAATTTCTCGACCTTCACACCGCACCATTTCGCCGTGGCAAAATGGCCCAGTTCGTGGATGAAGATCACCAGTCCCAGGCCAAAGGCGGCCAGAAGGATCGCGGGCAGATCGGAAAACGCTAACGCTAAGACTTCCACCGGGCAATCTCCTGTCGAGC
>JAFEBR010000533.1 GCA_018242565.1 Planctomycetota bacterium
CCCACACCCCCGAAAGACAGAAAACCAACCGGGAAATCTAATTGTCGCTAAAGAGGAGAAATAATTGTCGCCGAACAATTCCCGCAGAAATCGTGTTCGACGCCAATCACCGTTGCCAGCAGGAGAACATTCTAGCACAGCTCAAAGCCGTTCGGGCTTTTCACGCCCCTCTGGACAACCTGATCAGCAACAACGCCTACATGCTGATCACCTCGCTGGCGTGGAATCTCAAAGCGTGGCTGGCCCTTTCTCTGCCCGAGCCGACGGGCTTCGGAAAGGAACAGCAGGTGGAACAAAAGCGTGGACTGCTCACGATGGAATTTCGCACGTTCGTGAACTTCCTGATGCGGGTGCCGGCGCAGGTTCTGCACAGCGGTCGCCGCTTAATTATTCGCTTGTTGGCCTGGAACGAATGGCAACCCGTGTTCATCAAACTGGCCAAGCGGCTTTGTCAGCGTCCCCAGCACGAGTGACGTCAACTCGCGGAGGGGCGTACGGCCGACCTCTTCGCGAGCCCTCCATCGCATTTGCGACAGACGCAATCTGCCGTGGCTCCCAACCAACACCAGAACTCAGCCGCATGCCGCAAAGCCAACTCGACGCCAGCATCACCCGCCACCCAAGCCGGGGCGAGTTCAGCGCGCGGACCTCGCGACACATCCAACCAGCGATTTGGCTTCGCTTATTTAGGGACTAGAGGGGACCATTGCTGCCCCCCGAACTTAGCCCCCATCACGATTCGTTATCACGTTGACGAACACCCCACGAAAGTTGTCGTGGTGCCCGAATCTAATGGCACGAAATCGTGCGAGCATCCGCCACAATTAGGTGAGCATGTATCTTTGATTTTGAACCCGTTGATGTCAAATTCGCACCAGTGCAGATTGATGTTTAAGCACGGCGGAATCGAGCCAGTTTTCGAGCCCGTCGTTTTACTTCGTAACGGGCGACATGGCATAGTTGCTGTTTCAAAAGGACTCTTCCCAGGACGTGGCGGCTTCTGAGCACGGCAGCCTGGTTTGCAGGTCCCAACCGGAAGCCGATGCCAACGGGCTTTGCCATTTTTTTCAAGCCAGATCCAGTGCGTGACTCCACAGGAATTGCGGCGTGGTGTTCGTTTTGCTAATTCAGACTTGTGGACCGCTTTCGTTTTTTTAGCCACGTTCATGCCCATTGTCGTTTGATTAGGAAAAATGGTAGCGAAACCAATCTCAATGCAGCGTAACCGAATCAGCAAATTACGACAAGTCAACGCGTTCTCCCGAGCGAATTCGTGAACAGCTAATCAAGCGTGCGAGCTACGCGAAAACCGAAATTCAAGTTCCCAGTCGAAATGACGATTTGTCTAGAGTTGATGGAATTGGGGTTGGGAGCTTGGCCGAATGCCATTCCTCCGACACGGACGATTGATGATTGTTGTAGTTTGTCCGCAGGCTCATCAGGGTGAACAATTTCGGCGAGGTTGCCCAGCATGTCGAAAAGGCCAACTCGATTGGGCTTTAGCAATCCGTTGATTTTGAGTTCGCCCTGCGAATTCGCCGCATACCAAGCGTAGCACGGCAGTAAGTCGTCAGTTTCTCCGAACGGGCGCCTTGTTGTGGCGCCAGCCATACACGCTTCGCGCCACTCGGTCGCAATTAGCAGGCGGTAGCCTTTCCTATTCAGGAAATTGTCCGCTAATCTGAGTCGACGGTTTTCGGGTTCGCCAAATTCTATATATGCCCATTCCTTTTCCGGTATGAGAGCTTTGTTGCTCAGCCAATTGCAATACAAGGCGGCATCAAGAAGTGTGATGCCCTGCATCGGAAAACTTGCCGGATTCGATTCCAGGGGCTCCTTTTGCCGATTTTTAAACTGTTGAGCCGTAACCTTTCTCGCAGAAACGGCGACTCGCTTCGGCTCTTCATTCGGGTTGCCACGCAGGCGCAGAACTGCCAATTCCTGGCCATGCACGTTCACGAACCAATTCCGTCCATCCCCCAACGTTGATTCATCGAAGTTGTCAGCAGTTTGTAAACGTGAAAGCTTGCCCCACCTCTGAAACAACCATTCCACGGCGAAATGAACACCGGAATCGGAATTGCTCGAATGCAAATTTATCAGTAACTCGTCTCCTTTGGAATGCCATGATTCTGGCAAGCGATCCTGCCCGAATCCACCTATCATGAGGATTAACGCTTGTAATACCGATGGGTCCTTCTCGATGTGGAGTCGTCGTGTTAACAACTCGACTGAGACCCCCGTCGTTGCAGCCCATTCAATCAGATAACTTCGAACTCGCGAATCCTTGGAGTGTCGTAAGAGCGGCCAGACTGCGGCTTCGTCCCCGAGTTGCAACAGACAGAGGCCCGCGTTGGCCTGTTGTTTCGCCAATTTCTCGCATTCGATTCCGGGCCTATCCGGACAGATTTCGGTCAACTTCAATTTGAGTGGCGCACTGGCCTCGGCACCATGATGTCGCAGCGCGTTGATAATGACGGGCAATTGCCGCGGCACGGCTGAAAATGCCAGCGCCACAAGCTGGTCGCATTGATCATGGAGATATAATGAAATGAACGTCGCAGCGACAAGCGCGACGTCGGGTTCATCACGCCGTTGGAATGCACTGCGCAAAGGATCGATCAGTAGGTTCCTGGCGGGGCCCAAACTTTCGGCCCACTGGGGCGCATGTGCCGGAGATTCGGCTACAAGCATCGCGACGAGGTCGTCCACATGGGTAGACCATCGGGCATCAGCCGGTGACCATCGGGCTAATGCACAGCCGGCGCGTAATCGCCTTCCGGGCAATTCTGACGAATCCATCAGGATGTCCCAGTAACCTGAAACGAACGGTGTAAAATGCTCTGTTGGTAGTGAAAGGATCGCGGTGACTTCGTCAGGAGTTGCAACCAGCAAGTAATGCGACAGGAATTCAACTTGTTGCGAATCTGTGCCGGCTAGGAACAATGCGAGACGCAGGTGATCTTTGGGTTTAAGTTCCGATTGGTTAAGTGATTCTTTCAACCGTCGCGAAAGCTCGCGAGAGGGGCGTGGATTTTCATCGCGGATCAGCACAACTTGCTGTGGCGGCGCTTCAAGAATACGTGCTTCCAGATTAGCCGCTGCCAGCTTCTCGCGATCTTCGATGAGACTCTGCCAAAGTATCGCACCTCCTGCAATCGCGATTAGGAGTAGGACGGCAAAAGAAATTCCGCGGCCGAAGACTCGGCGGCTCGTCGCGTGGACCATCCGCCGTTCGGCGTTTGTCCAGTCGCGATTTCGCGTAAAACGCAGGATTCTGAGCCATTCACCGAAAGTCGGAAGACGGCGCGGCTCTGGTTTATCGTTCCATGCCTGAGCGAGTTCACGTAATTGCGACCGTACACGTCCTCTGAGCGTACTTGCCTCCTCCGAAGTTAACCAATTGCGGATAGCTGGCACCAGATAGTCATGCGCGAACTGGAAGTATTGCGGTAGTGCTGTCGCTTCAGATCCGGACGTGCGTCCGATTTCAAAATCCCCCTCTGGGTCAGTGGGGGTAACCATGCGGAGCTGCTCATCTAATATGCGGATGAGTTCGTCGAAGGCCTGTGGTTTTTCGACATACCCGCAGGCCAGGATCAAGTCGTCGCGCGATTGCATGCTCCCTTTAATATCCGTTCCAGCATCAGGCAGCATTTTTGCGAGTAACTTCTGAACAGCTGTTCGATGACGGCGCTGAAACTCTGGGGCCGACTTTGCCACAAAAGTCTCTTCCAGCAATGTCACCCCGAGTCCGTCGGCCCCCCCCCCTTTTTTCAAGGCTTCGGTCGTCCAGAGTTTCCTCCGAAAGAGGTCGCTGAACAGCGCCAGTCGTACGCAAATCACGCGGCCCTCTTCGCCCAGTTGCTCGATTGCCTCGTCGAGAAACTGCTCTTGTTCCGCATTCAATGGTGCCGGCGCCTGCGGCAGTCGCCCGTACGCCCGCCCGAATTGCTCAAGCACGTGTCGAGCGTGAAACTGATCGAACCGATCGACGAGCAACGAATTCTTCTGCTCTTGCAGCGGGATTTCGAGCTGTTGCATAAACCGGCTTATTCCAGTCCAGAAATCTTCGCGAACCATGACCAGGCACTGCAAATGCTCGCCATCGCAATGTCGTAAAGCATCCACAAGCTGGGCCGTGTCTTTCAGGTTTCCTGCGTGTAACCATTGTTCGAACTGGTCGAACACAATCAGCAGTTTCTTGGACCGATCGCTCCAGCGCCCGTCACGAATCCCCTTAAGCACGTCGACGAGCGATTCTCGTTGCGAGATCTCGGGAAACAATCGTCGCAAACTGTTGAGCAAGCGGACTTCAGTATCTGCCGGCGTCGATTCAATGAAAACCGAAACAATATTCTGACCAAGTTTGGGGAGAATGCCGGCTTTGACCAGCGACGATTTCCCACAACCGCTGGGCCCATCCACAACCCCCACGGCGAACGTAAAGCTAGGATCGGTTTCTTCTATGAGGGCTTTCCAGAAGCGTACGCACTCCGGCAAACCGTCTCGGTCCCGGGGGCCGGGAAGCAAATTCAAAAAGAATTCGGAATCGCGCGAGTCAAACGAACGCAACCCCTTC
>JAFEBR010000534.1 GCA_018242565.1 Planctomycetota bacterium
AGAACAGATTGAGCGACACGATCGGCGATGACCAGGCGGCGGGGTTCATGCCGTGGAGCAGCCAGAAGACCAGCGATGAAAACCAGATCCCAAACCAGGGCCGCTCGATATCCATCAGATTCTGCAGCAGGTAGCCCCGACAGACTATTTCTTCGTTGAACGCCATCACAATAAAGGTCGGCACCAACAGGGCGGTCTGCAGCGAGACCGAAACCCCTTGGAATGTGTAGTGCCCCGTCACCAGCAACAGGCCGGCACAGAAGACGAGGGGCAACGTCCCCAGCACCAGTCCGCCCACCACCGATTCGAAGAAATTGGGGCCGGGACGCACGAATCCCAGCGTCTTCAAGGGGCGGCGATCGAGAAACCGTCGGCATACCCAGACGAGTCCAAAACTGGCCGCCGTCATCGGGCCGGCCGCCAGGATTTGAATCGCCAGCGAGCCATCTCCCAGGGCGTTCGCCGCCCCTGAGAGTCCCTCGAACGGTTTGCCCAAGGCCAGCGTATAGACCAAGACCACTGCGACGATTCCCACACCGACAGCGATTTGCACCAGCAAGAATCCGATCCCGAAGATCAAAAACCGCCAGACAGTCCGCAATCGTCCGGAAGGATCGAGAAAGAATGTCGCCACGGAAGCGGACTCCAAAATGAGGGGACCGATGAACGCGGAACAGCATCGCCACGGCCGCCATGATACCGGGCGGACAACGGTTGTGCCGTCCTGAAGCTCTCGCCCACCTCTCGTCCCCGGTTCACAAGGCCGGAGTCTGGTAGAGAACTTTTCCTTTCACGCGAATCTCGGTCTCGACCAGATACGGGCGAATCGCTTCCAGGTCGGGATCGATCCCCAGGCCCGGGGCATCGGGGGCGGCAATCTGACCTTGGGCATTGGGTGTAAGATGATTCCTGGTCATCGCCACCGCCAGCGCTTTCAGTTCGGTGGGGAATTCACAGATCTCATCATCTTCCAGCCCGGCGAACGGCTGAATGGACGCCGACAGCGCGAGGTTCGACGTGAAGGTGTGATTCACGTACGTCAAGCCACGCAGCGCCGCATAGTCGGCGACATCTTTCGAGATGGTGATGCCGCCGATTCGGCCGGCATCAATCTGCACGAACGTCAGCCCCGCATGATCGATCATGTGCAGGGCCATGTGGAAATTGTGGCAGCCTTCGCCCCCGGCCAATCCCACGGGCTGACTGGCCACCGACAGCTCCTGATACTCCCGTAAGGCACCGGAGACAAAGGGCTCTTCCAGCCAGGTCGCGCCGACTTCCTGCAGCGCCGGCAGCCGCTCGCGGGCGGCTGCGACATCGGTATTCCACACCGTACCGGCATCAATCAGCAGAATGCCTTCTGCTCCCAGGCCTTCACGGGCTGCGTGCAAATGCGCCGTGTCGATTGCCAGTGCCCCCTGACCGAATGGCCCCCAGCCAAATTTCGCCGCTCGAAAACCGCGGGCCCGAATGGCGCGGGCTTTGGCCAGCGTCAGTTCGGGCGTGTCGCCGAACAGCACCGAGGCATAGGGGGTTTTGGGGTACGACTGCTGATACCCCAGCAGCTTCCAGACCGGCTGTTCATAACGCCGGCCCAGCAGATCCCAGAGAGCAATGTCGATTCCCGACAGGGTGTGGTCCGCCTGCAGCAGGTCGAGGCTGTTGGCCCGCACCAGGTTGCCGATCCGCCGGATATCCGCCGGGCTGTCAATCGTCTGTCCCAGCACTGAAGCCTGCACCGGCTTGCAGGCACTGTGAGACATCGGGCACACCAGACTGGCGATCGAGACCAGCGGGGCCGCTTCACACTCGCCCCAGCCTTCGAATTGGCCGGCCCGCACACGGACCAGCAGTGCGTCCTGGCTGCCGTCTCCAATGTCCAAGATCTCGGGCATGGCCAGATAGAAAAAGTCGATCGCGTCAATCTTCATGGGGTTCTGCTTCTAACTCTCGGCACGCGTCGCGGCGAGCGCTCGGGCGGTGTCAAAAAACTCATGGAACTCGGTAATTTTGCCGTCCTGGAATCGGAACACGTGGACAATCGGCGACTCCACTGCCTTCTGGGTGGTGCGAAACGTCCAACCACAGCGCCCCTGCATCACGACCCAGTCCCCCTCGGCAATGAACTGCTCGGCCCGGAAGAAATTCATCTCCCAGGCCTTCGTGATGTCGAAAAAGTACTGGTGTGCCAAATCACGGCCACGCCGCTGCGAGGCGAATTCCAGTTCCGGTTCTGCGTCTCCCAGGGAACTCATCAGCACGTCGTCGGAAATGAGTTCCGTCCACGCCGCCGTGTCGGCGGCGCGACTCGCTTCCCAGCGCTGATAGGCCCGCTGCAGCAACTCGACATGATGATTCATGATTGCCCTCCTCGGAAAGACTGCTCGGCAGATTCTGTCATGGGGTTCGGGCGATGTCAAACGGCGTTCTCTCCTGATGACGGCGGACGACTTCGGGCTACACTCGCCACCCATTCGACCGGCTGCGGCCAACGCTCACACGGTCTTCGTCTGCAGGTCGGCGAATTGCCCGGGACAGGGCCGCACTCTATAAGAAGAACTCCAAACGCAGGTGCGGCAGGGGGGCAGTACCAGGGATTTGAGCATACGGAGTCGCGGGATGGTCCGGATTGAACGGCTGGAAACTTTCGTCATTGGCGATGGCCCCGGGATCGATCCCGACAAAGGGGGCGTCGAGCCACTCGCCTGCCTGCGCGTGCAGACCGACGCCGGAATCACCGGGCTTTCCGAAGTGTTTCGCGTTCCGCCGGGGGTGGTCCAGGCGACGGTCGGCGATCGGAACACTCACTTTGGTCGGTTGCTGATCGGGCAGACGCTCACCCATCCCGAACGCTTGTGGCAGCATGTCTGGGACTCCCTGATTCACACCAACCGTCGGGGTTGGGAGATCATCATTCTGGGGGCCCTCGACGTAGCTCTCTGGGACATTTATGGGCAGATGCTCGGCCAACCCGTCTGGCAGTTGCTGGGAGGCGTGCAGCGCGGACCGTTTCAGACCCACGCCGAGACCTGTACGCAGCGCGTGACTCCGTATTGCACCATCGTCTCGGATGTCTGGGGCGGGGAAGCGATGTTCACGCAGCAGACTCGGCGGGTCGCCGACTTGCTGGAGTTGGGTTATCGCGCCTTCAAGATTGAACCCATGATGTCGACCCCCGCGGATGTGGTCGAACTGGCCCGCCGCACGCGAAAACTGCTCGGGCCTGAACCGACATTGATGGTCGATGTGGGCTACCTGTTCAATGATGTGCCCACCGTGGCCCGCATCTGCCGCGAACTGGAAGCCCTCGACATCTATTTCTTCGAGACTCCATTTCCCGTTGATTCACCCGTTCCGTACGCCCGGTTGGCCGAGTTGACGTCGATTCCGCTCGCCATGGGTGAGCACGGCGTGACCCGTTGGGAGTTTCTCGACATGCTCGAACGCGGTCGGGTGTCTGTCATGCAACCGTATATGACCACCTGTGGCGGTCTCACGGAGGCCAAACGGATCGTGGACCTGGCCGTGACGCGGGGTGCTCTGGTTTGTCCTGGGAATTGGTCGACCCAGATCCTCGGGACCGCGTCGGTTCACCTGGCGGCCTATTCGCCAGTGACTCCGTTTATTGAATTTGCTGCCGCCGAGGTGTTCGAATCGCCGCTACGCCGCGAGTTGCAGGAACACGGTCTGCCAATCGTGAATGGAGAGATTGCCTTTCCGCAGACGCCCGGCATTGGCTACCAGTTGCCCGCAGACCTCATCGACCGCTATCGGATGGGGTGATGCGTTACTGCCATTTGTGTCGCCGCAAATAGGACCGCCGCGCTGCCGATGGCACGGAATCACGCTGGCGGACTGTCGCATTGCGCGTACAGGGAGTATTGTGCAGGGCACGTTTTTGCACTGGCTGTTCTGAACTTCGACAGAGCCCCGCATGAGCCTACCCGTCGTGGAACGTCGCGCCCCTGCTGCCGGTCGTTGGGGAATTGTTGTCCTGCTGATGGCGTTCGCCGCGCTCGGGCATTTCAATCGCGTCGGCATCTCGGTCGCGGGCAGTGAAGTCTTCATTCCGAAATACGGGCTGCGTGATACCCAGATGGGCTGGGTCTACACCGCCTTTCTGATTGTCTACACGATCGGCATGTTGCCCGGAGGCTGGCTGATCGACCGCGTAGGTTCCCGCCGTGCGTTGACAATTTATGGGGTCACGATGGGCGCGTTTGTCGCGCTGACGGGAGCCCTGGGGTGGCTTGGGTTAGAGGCCCAGTCACTCTGGTTGGGTCTGCTGGTGGTTCGCAGTTGTGCCGGACTGTGCAACGCGCCGCTGCATCCCAGTATGGCGCACGTCGTCTCGGACACGATGGCTCCCGCCGGTCGGGCCACGGCGAACGGTCTCGTGACGGCGGGCGCATTAATCGGCATTGCCTTCAGCTATCCCGGCTATGGCAGCCTGATCGATCGACTGCACTGGCCCCTGGCGTTTGTTGTCGGCGGCGGAGCGCTGGCGGCGTTCGCAGTGATCTGGAGTCTGTCGACCCGGTCCTGGTCCGGCGACTCGCACGCTGTGGCGACTCCCACGGCTGTGGAAACTGAACGGTCTTCTAATACTGATGCTTCAGCCTCTGCGATTTCAGCGCCGGGCGACATCTGGGCCGTGATCGGCAACGTCAATCTGTGGCTGCTCTCGTTGAGTTACGCCGCCTACGGCTATTTTCAATATCTTTTTTTCTACTGGATGGATTACTACTTCAAGACGGTGCTGCACGTTCCTGATGTCGACTCTCGCTGGGCGTCGTTCTGGATCATGCTGGCGATGGGAGCGGGCATGGCGGTTGGCGGCATTTGTACCGATCTCGTGTGCCGCCGTTTGGGGCAGGGGGGCGGTCGTCGCACGGTGGTCGTCGTCGGCATGGCATTGGGAGCGCTGTTCGGCTTTCTGGGGGTGCATGCCACCGATTACGTGCAAGTCGCCTCGTTTCTGGCCGCATCGATGGCCGCGGTGGGAATGTGCGAAGGGGTGTTCTGGACGACGGCCACCGATCTGGGACGCAAGTCGCGCGGTTTCTCGGCGGCATTTATGAACGTGGGGGGGAATGTTGGTGGACTGCTGTCACCCATTTTGACCCCCGTGCTGGCCCGACAATTGGGCTGGTCGGGAGCGATCGCCGTCGCGTGTGGCATCGCCGGCCTGGGTGGGGCGATCTGGTTTGTGATCCGCGTCCCGCAACCTTCCGAAACGTAAGTTCCCCGGGGCGATCCCGATATCGTAATCAATGAACACCGGCCCGGGCGGGGCCGACTGGCCCACCCCGAGGCCCAAATGCACTCGATCTGGTCAAACCAGCCAGTTCCAGGGTATCCCGAGCGGGCGGTTCGTCGGTCGATTCGGGGACGGTTTGGGTTTCCAGGCAAATTCGTGGGCCGGCCCGATCTGTCGGACTTCCCGGAGCAATTCGCAAGTTCGTCGGGTTCCCGGCACCGAATTGCTGTTCCCCGCGGGGAACGGTTGGGTTTCAGGGCGACACTGGCTATCATGTCCCCTTTTCCCGACAGGCCGCGGAGCCTGTATTTTTCGTAACGGAAACGGTGAGCTGGATATGGGTTGGCGGGAGGCCGTAAATCAGGCAACGGGACCGGGCATCAACCTGGGAATCACGACCGGAGAATGGTTAAAACTCCTGGCGGCGAACGGCTTTCGCATACCCCCCCGATTCTGGCCCCGAACCGCATTCACCACCGCAATTTCGCTGGTCAACACCGCCTGGTGGGCGACCATCGAATCGTTCAAGTATTCCACGACCGCCCGTCAAGAGGTCCCCGCCCCGATTTTCATCCTGGGGCACTGGCGTTCTGGCACCACGCATCTGCATAACCTGATGTCGATCGATGAACGATTCGCTTACCCGCGATTCGATCAGGTCATGATTCCCAGCACGTTTGTGACCGGGCAGTGGGTCTTGTGGGCCTTCAGTTCGCTGTTGCTTCCCCGCGATCGGATGGGTGTCGACGTCGTGAAAATGAGTCCCGACGTGCCTTGGGAAGAAGAATTCGCACTGAACATTCTGACCCAGATGTCCCCGTATGCCGCGTGGTCGTTTCCGCACCGGGTCGAGCACTACGAGCGGTACATCACGTTTCGGGGAGTCCCCCAGCACGAAATCGACGAGTGGAAGGCCGCCTTTGTCTGGTTTCTGAAAAAGCTGACGTTGAAACTGCAGCGTCCGCTGATCATGAAATCCCCCCCGCACACCGGGCGAATCAAGCTGATTCTGGAAATGTTTCCGGACGCCAAGTTCGTGCACATCCACCGCAACCCGTTCACGGTGTACCAGTCCACCAAGCACCTGCAACTGAAAAGCTGGGAATACTGCGCCCTGCAGACTCCCGACGAAGCGTCCGTCCACGGCCAGGTCATTCGGCAGTACCGCCTGATGATGGATGCGTTTTTTGAAGAGCGCTCGCTGATTCCCGCCGGCCGGTTTTATGAAGTCTCGTTCGCCGAGTTGGAAAAAGACCCCTTGTGTCTGCTTGAGCGGGTCTATCAAAACCTGAGCCTGCCCGATTTCTCGGTCGTCAAACCGAAAATCGAGAGCTACTGCCAGTCGCTGTCAAATTACAAAAAGAATAAGCACATCGACATGCCGGCCGCAGTCCGTGACGAGGTCAGTACGGCCTGGCGGCGTTCGTTCGAAGAATGGAATTATCCGCTCACGCCAGGATAATTTCGTGTAACACAGCCGGTCGCCGCGCATTGATTGGGGTGTGATGAGTGCAGAACGCCCCCCCTGTGAACAACCGGCGGCGGATGACGATCTCGTCGTTCGTGCCAAGACCGACCCCGGCTCTTTCGGTGAGCTGTACGACCGGTATTACCCCCAGGTCGCACGGTACTGTCTGAGACGGCTGTTCGATCGGACGGTGGCGGAAGATGTCGTTTCCGAAATGTTCCTGCAGGTGACCCGGCACATTCGCCAGTTCCCCGGAACGACCGAAATCGACTTCCGCCGCTGGTTATTCCGCATGGCCACCAATGCCGTCAACGCCCACCTGCGCCAATCCCGGCGCAGACAAGAGTTGTGGGACGCGGCCGCACGCAGTCGGCATTGGGAACGTTCGGGGAGTTCTCACCCCTCATCGGCAGAGCACGAGGTGCTCGACTGGCCCATCGTTTACCAGGCGATCCTGGAGTTTGACGAACGCGACCAGTCGATCGTGATGTTGCGATTTTTCGCCGATTTTCAGTGCGACGAAATTGCCGCAGTCATCGATGCCACGCCGGGCGCGGTACGCACGGCTCTCAGCCGGGCCCTCAGCCGGCTCAGAGAAAAGTTCAACCCCGTCCCGGTCCCCGCCTCGTCTCTCCCGCAGACAGAGAGAGGTCTTTGAAAATGTCCGAACTCCACAAATCAGAACACGAATTTGAGCGGTTCCTGCACGACCTGCCGTGCGACGATCAACCCGACCCGCAACATCGCGACGCCCTGCGACAGCAGGTGCTCGCCCGTTTCGCGGCCGGGGACCAATCGACTCGCCCACAGCGCGTCTGGCAAGCCGCTCTCACGAAAGGAATACTCATCATGCAACGTCCCATCATGCGCCTCTTGGCAGCGTCTGTGTGCCTGGCAATCGCCGGCTACTGGCTCTTTGCCCCGGGTGGACAGTCGGTCGGGTATGCGTTCAACCGCTTTGCCAAAGCGGTGGTCGCAGCGAAATCGGCTCGCTTTCAAATGGAAGTCCAGATCGAAGGACAGCCGAAACAGAAGTTTCGCGCCGTCTATCTGGCTCCGGGAAAATTCCGGCAGGAACTGGGCAACATGGTCAACATCGCCGATTTCACCACTGGGAAAATGGTGTCCATTCTTCCGGCCGAGAAGAAGGTGGTCATCATGACCATCTCCGGGGGACCGGCCAATGCGCAGTCGGCCAACTATTTCGAAAAGGTGCGCGAGTTATTGGCGGACAGCACCCAGGCGAAAGCCGGCAATTTCGAACTCCTCGGCGAGAAGGACATTCAGGGGACACGAGCGGTTGGTTTTCGGTCGAATACGCCTGCGGCGGATATGACCCTCTGGGGTGATCCGGCGACTGGCTTTCCGGTTCGAATCGAAAATGTCTGGAGCGGACTGCCCCGGACCGAAACGTCGATGACCAACTTCGAATTCAATGTGGAAGTTGACGCATCAAAATTCGATACCACGCCTCCCGCTGGCTACAAAATTCAAAAATTCGAGATTGATGGCACGCCGGCGACCGAACCCGACCTGATCAAGGCCTTGTCGATGTGCGCCGAACTCAGTGGCGGTAGCTTTCCGGACTCGGCCGATACGACC
>JAFEBR010000535.1 GCA_018242565.1 Planctomycetota bacterium
GATGGAAAGCCAGTTTCTTTCACAACTCGATCTCGGGAGAATCGAATTCAATCTGGGCCTTGTTTCGGATTCGCTTGAAGAAACGATTGAGTGGGTCGAAAAGTCTCGGGACCATCGTGGCGCGGCTCTCCATCAAGATCCCCATCATGGACTGGCCCGCCGCGATTTCATCATCAGCTCAGACGCCTTGGCACGCAACTATCTGCAGGTTCCCGAGAAGCTGCCACGCGCGCAAGAAGTCATCTCGGAAGGCGTTCGTGAGGCCCGAAATGCCTTGGCTGCGGCGCCTGATAACCTGGAATTCCGCAGCCAGCTTACGGCGTGCCTGCAAACGGCCGGCATTGTGGAACACGAACTCGGTCGCCACGAATCGGCCGAGGACTTTTTTCACGACGCGGATTCGCACATCCAGACATTGCTGGAAAAAGATCGAGTTCGCTTCCGCGGGGCCGTCTCCACCTGGCTTGCCGAAAGATCTGAATTCCGAGTGCTGCGCAACCAGTCGGCGGACGCGGAAAAAGACCGGCAATTGTCGCTGCAACTGATCGACGAGCTCCTGCCGACGCTTTTGGAAGGGGATCCGGTGCGCGAAATCGCACTTGCCACGCGCCAAAAACTCCTCGCAAAATGAAACGTCAAGGGGGAACGCAGCCAGGCCTAATCATAGGGACACAGCACTTATTTGCGACACCGTTGCAAAACTTCGCCTGATGTGTATTCGTGTGCACAATCGTAAATGCCGTATAGTGTTGACCCATGGGGGCAACGACCGGGCTGGCATTCTGTGCAACGACCTGAATCTGGGACCTCGCCTCTGGCAGCCTGATCCGCCTTGCCGCCGGGAGCACTCATCAAGCACTTGCAGAGGCCAACTGCAGTGACCGGTCACAGAGTCACGCTGGCGAAAACTTGGGAGTCGAGCGAATTCACGTCGGTGCAACGCCGGATCCAGACGCTGCAACAAGCCCCAGCGTCCACGCCGTCGGCTTCAGCCCAACAGCAGGCGATCACGCGCCCAGCGAACGCGCCGGCGATTGAGGCCCAATCGAATTCGGGAGCAGCGCAACAAATCCCGGATCAATTCCTTTCCCCCGTCGCGTTGGACGGGCACAGCGCGGCACCTCTAAGACCCGTCCTTAACCAGGCCGACACGCGCTGCAGCGACAAAGCATTTCTGCCCCTGTCGCTGGGAGATTACCTGCAGTTACTCGTTTGGACCGGCCGGCAATTTGGCCCGCGGCAACAGTGTTTAGCCACGTCTCGGCGTAAACATCCGATCGCCTCTCATAGTGCCTTCTCACCTGCTGGTTGCCAACCGGCAGTGCTTCTGCTGGTCCGCGTCCCCAGTCGTCGCGAGAATGATACCCGTGTGTCGCCTGATATCTGCGTGATTTCCCAGAATGCGCGCAAATCTCTTCGAAAACGGCCGCGTCGGCGCTGGCGTCGCCAAACGGGCCAACCCCGGCGCAATTCCTGTGCGATGAATCTCCATGAATGCCGAGTTTGGTACGCGCAAGCGGAATCGGAATTACTCCAAAAGTGGAGTGTCCCCAAGTTCGTCTGTACGTATTTTTCGTACAACGCAATCAGGGAATATACGTCACCATTTGGTTGACTACGCAACATCTGGAACAGTAACCTCAACTCAGTTTACCTTAACTCGCGAGTGGTAAAGGTAAAACGGACCAGGATCGTCCCACTGCAATATTTCTGCTGCAGCGATTCGACGCAGCACCTTCGCTGGCTATGGCAGCCCCTGCCGTGCGATTCAAGCATGAGCAGGAAGGTTTCGTTTTTCGGCTGAAATATCATTCCGTTTCCAAGCCGCGAGCGGAATTCAGCCGGATCGACAGGGACGAAGTTCTTTGCGGATGGGCTTCTATCGCCGAGCGATTGCGCTCTGGAATCTGCCCGATATGACCCATCTCTCAAGGGTTCGTCGTGACTCACAGAAATGGCCTCAGATTCTCAAAGGGTTCCCAACTATGAAACTCATCAATGCGCTTAAGTCGTTGTCCTGGACCAGCCTGTTCCAATCAGCCCGCACCAGTCGACTGCGGCGGCGCCGGACCAGCGGTCTGGTAACCCCCCTGATGGCGGAAGTTCTGGAGGTTCGGGCGCTGTTGTCGTCGTCGAATGTCACGGCTTCCGTCGTTGGAACAGCTCTGACTCTGACGAGCGACAATTCAGGCGATCACTCCGTCACCGTCTATCGGAAAGACGCGACCCATATCGAGATCGATGGCATCAAAGGGACGACGATCAACAATAACGCCTCGGCGATTTTTACGCTGTCGAGC
>JAFEBR010000536.1 GCA_018242565.1 Planctomycetota bacterium
ACGGACTTCTCGTTTGAAGCCGTACTGGGGAAAACCCGCCGTACGGAATTTCAGAGAGGGTTGTGGAAACACGAGGATGTCTTTCCTGACATCCTGCCGTGCGCCTCTTCTCTACTCGACGGTTCATCCCTTTTTGATCAGAACTGCCGAGTTCGCCCCGCGGTCGACAGTAGGCGATCTAATCGCGGGTCGAGTTGGGTTTGAGTCCGCGGCTTTTTGTCGAGGATCCGGTTTCCAGCGTTCTGCGTGAACGCGGCTACGTTGCGTGATCGGTAGTAGCCGCATTCGCCAAGAATGCGGGCGAGTGTTGCCGTCGCCAGCCAAATGTGGCCAGGCCCTCCACCACAGATCAGATGGCTTTTGAATTCACGGTTCTTCGTCCACGCTCCGGTTGCCCGCGTTCTGCGCGAACGCGGCGACGTACTTTTTGAACCCCGCGGTTCTGCGTTCAAGCTTCGTTCGGGGAGGATTCGGCTTTGCCGTTGGCGCAGCGGCGTGGCGTGTTACAGTGAATGGCCGAAACGGGTATGACTGACGATCGCACTCGTTCCGCACGAAACCGTGAAATCCAAACAGGCTGAGGATAGTGACCATGCGCAGGTTGGTTGTCGTGGTGTGGCTGGGGATCGCCCTGTCAGCCGGTGCATTCCGTGCCCAGGTGTTCGCCGACAATGCAGACAGCGCCGGCCGCATCGAGAGCCTGGATCCCGATGGCATTGCCGGGGCATTGGTATTGTGTGGCGGGGGGCGTCTGCCCGATTCGGTCCGGGATAAGTTCCTCGAATTGGCGGGGGGCAAAAACGCCCGGCTGGTGATCATTCCCACGGCCAGTGGCGACGACACGGTGGAAGCTGACGCGCGGGAAGTGGCTGACATCTGGCGTGCCCGCGAACCTGCGTCCGTTGCCATTCTCCACACGCGGAACCGCGACGAAGCCGATTCGCCCACGTTTGTGGAACGCCTGAAACAAGCGACCGGTGTCTGGATCACAGGGGGCCGACAATCTCAGATTGCCGCCGCGTACTCGGGAACTCTGGTCGAGAAAGAATTGGCGGCACTGGTGGCGCGCGGCGGAGTCGTGGGAGGGACTTCGGCCGGAGCGGCGTGTCAGTCGCGCGTGATGATTGTCCGTGGCCAGATCCATTCCGATCCTGGTTTGGGACTGATCCCCGGTGCGATCGTGGATCAGCATTTCCTCGCGCGCGAACGGAAGCCCCGGTTGCTCGATGCACTGGCGAAACAACCCGGTCTGGTAGGCCTGGGGGTGGATGAAGGCACCGCGCTGGTCGTCAAAGGGCGCGAGTTGACCTGTGTGGGAGACTCCACGGTGACGATCTGTCTGGCCGAAGTGGGTGGCCGGCCGGCGCGTGAAGTCGAATTGCAGCCCGGGCAGAGTTCCGACCTGACGATGTTCCGCCGGGCGGCGCGCGATCGGCTCGAGCCGCCGTTTCCCCCGCGCGAGGTCCCGGCGCCGGTGGTGCCCGCCGGCTCTCTGGTCATCGTGGGGGGTGGCGGATTGCCCGAGGGACTGGCGCAGAAATTCATCGAGTTGGCGGGTGGACCTGACGCGCTGATCGTCTGTCTGCCGATTGCCAATCCCGGGCCGATCGACCCCCGCGCCAATGAAGCCGCTTTTCTGACCCGCGCGGGGGCGAAGAACGTTCGCTCGTTGACCGCACGCCGTCGGGAGGAAGTCGAATCGGCGGAATTTCTCGACACGCTGCGAGACGCCCGAGGGATCTGGTTCGGTGGGGGTCGGCAATGGCGGTTTGTGGATGCCTACGAAGGGACGAAAGCCGTCGCGGCGTTTCGTGATGTCCTCAGCCGGGGTGGCGTCATCGGTGGCAGTTCGGCCGGGGCAACAATCCAAGGCGATTACCTGGTCCGGGGCAGTCCCCTGGGCAATACCGAAATGATGGCGGCTGGATATGAGCGGGGCCTGGCTTTCCTGCCGGGGACCGCCATCGACCAGCATTTTGCCCAGCGCAAGCGTTTTGCGGACATGACCCAGGTCATGGCGGCCCATCCGCAACTGCTGGGGATCGGTCTCGATGAAACCACGGCCATCATCGTGCAGGGGCAGATCGCCGAGGTGGTTGGCAAAAACGAAGTTCACTTCTATGACCGCACTCAGCCGGTCGTCGAAGGGCAGCCTGACTATCTGTCGCTGAAAGCCGGGGCGAAGTACGACCTGAAAGACCGGCGGCCTGTAGAGGCGGCTAACCCGTAGCCATGGCGCGGCGTCGCGACAGTCAGAGCCCGCAGGCCGGCTGCGCAGAGTGCTGCGGATTTGCCTGGAATTTGTCTCGAAGAGTGCTGGCGACGGGTTCAACGCCCCGGCTCGGGAGGATCTTTTCACCGGCTGAATTGGTGGAACGCGGCGGGAAATCGTCACAGTGGCAGTTTCTCCTGCTTTTTGCGATTATTCACCACCATGATTCTGCTGATCGACAACTACGATTCGTTTACATACAACCTCGTGCAACGGCTAGGGGAGATCGACTCCACGCTGGATGTCCGGGTTTATCGGAATGACCAGATTTCCCTGGATGCGATCGCCGGGATGAAGCCCGATCGGATCATTGTTTCACCTGGGCCGTGCACTCCGCGAGAGGCGGGGATTTCCAAGCAGGTGGTGGAGCAGTTCGGTCCCCGGTTGCCGTTGTTAGGGGTCTGCCTGGGGCACCAGTGCATTGGCGAAGTGTTTGGCTGGGAGGTCAATCGGGCCGATCGACTGATGCATGGCAAGGTGTCGCCGATTCACCATGATTCGAAAGGCGTGTTTGCCGGGCTGAAGAACCCGTTCATTGCCACTCGCTACCACAGTCTGGTCGTCCGGCCCGATTCGGTGCATCACGATCTCGAGGTTTGTGCCTGGACCGAAGATCCGGGGGTCGAGCGCGAAGTGATGGGTGTGCGGCATCGTAAGTACCCCATTCATGGCGTGCAGTTTCATCCGGAAAGCTTCTTGACGGAAGCCGGGATTGAGCTGTTGAAGAATTTTCTGCACCTGCCGGCAACCGCGCCGGCGACCTAGCGGGGCAGACGGGTCAGCGCGTGTCGCGTGCAGGGTTGTCCCGCCGGGCCAAGTTCCGTTCCCCTGGAGTCCGCAGATGTTGACCGTACCCGAGGCGCTGGAAAGCATCATTCGTCACTCGTCTCGGCTCGAGCCGATGAGGGTGCCGCTGGCCGAGGGATTGGGCCTGGTCCTCGCCCGCGACGCGATCAGCGATCTCGATTCGCCCCCGTTCGATAAGGCACTGATGGACGGCTACGCCCTGCGGTCTGCCGACGTGCGTGAGGGAGCAGCGCGACTGCGCGTGGTCGATGAAGTGCTGGCCGGGCAAACATCGCGGCGGACGATTCAGTCGGGTGATGCGATTCGCATCATGACGGGGGCGCCCATTCCGGCAGGTGCCGACGCGGTCGTGCAGGTCGAACGCACGCAACTCGAAACGACCGGAACGCAGCAGATCGTGACGATTACGAATGCCGGTCAGGTCCCGCCGGGCCGAAATATCATGAAGCGGGCCGAGTCGCTGAGCGCCGGGACGTGCGTCGTGCCGGCGGGACGACGCCTGCGTGCCCAGGAGATCGGGGCGTTAGCCGAGTTGGGACAGTCTCGGATTTCGGTCATTCGAGCTCCACGGGTCGCGATTCTGGCGACGGGGGATGAACTGGTTCCGATCGATGAGGTTCCCGGTCCCGGGCAGATCCGGAATTCGAATGAGATGATGCTGGCCGCCCAGGTTCGGCAAATGGGGGCGCATCCGGTCATGCTGGGGGTTGCCCGCGACAAACCTGACGAACTGCTGGCGCGGATCCGGCAGGGGCTGGAATATGATGTGTTGCTGTTGTCGGGGGGGGTCTCGGCTGGAAAGCTCGATTTGGTTCCCGCCGCCCTGGAGGCAGCCGGGGTGCAGCAAGTTTTTCATAAGGTGCAGGTCAAACCGGGCCAGCCTCTCTGGTTTGGGACCAATCGGATTGAGAGTGTGGAGCGATCGCACAGCTTGGGTGAGATGCGGTGCTATGTTAATACTGGCGGAATGGAGTCTGAGGAGAGTGGGCCCTGCCGCGTATTCGGCTTGCCCGGAAATCCCGTTAGCAGTATGGTTTGCTGCGAATTGTTTGTCGGCACGCTGATTCGTCGGCTGATGGGGATTGAACCCGCGATTCCACAGACCTTTCGCGGGAGTTTGACGCGCGAACATTTCCATGGGGGAAACCGGCCGACGTATCATCCGGCCCGCTGGGAATGGACAGATTACGGGGGACGAGTGGAACCAGTGACATGGAAGGGGTCAGCCGATCTTAGTGCCACTGTCGCAGCGAATGCGCTGGCGATTTTCACTGAGCCCGATCGGTTATATCCCGCGGATTCCGTAATCGATGTGCTGGTGTGGTAATCGAAGCGAGCGAGTAAAAACATAATTTCAGTTTCCAAGGATGGAGACTTTTCATGCCCGTAGTTGCGCCAGCTCCCGAGAAGAGGGCGGCATCCCGATTGCCTCGAATGACCACGCCGCAGGAAATCATCACGTCGGCGCGGAATGCGCCTGCGAAAACGGCGGGTGCGCTGGTCCTGTCGGGCCTCACTGCCGTATTGATGTGGGCCTCGTTCCCCCCAGTCGATTTCGGGCCACTGGCCTGGGTGTGCCTGATTCCGTTGTTGATGCTGGTGCGGATCGAACGCCCGGTCAAATGGATGTACGCCGCCGTGTATGGCGGGGGCCTGCTGTTCTGGATGAGTTCGTTGCAGTGGATGCGCTTAGGTGACCCGGCGATGTATTTTGCCTGGCTGGCGCTGGCGGTTTATCTGGCGGCGTATTTTCCGGTGTTCCTTGGTCTGACCCGGGTGGCTGTCTGGCGCCTGAACCTGCCGTTGACGCTGGCGGCTCCGGTCATCTGGACGGGTCTGGAGCTATTGCGCGGACATCTGCTGACCGGTTTCAGTTGGTATTACCTGGGGCACACCCAGCACCAGTGGACGTCACTGATTCAGATCAGCGATCTGGTGGGTGCGTATGGTGTCAGTTTTCTGATCGCACTTCACGCCGGCTGTGCTGCGGAAATGCTGCCCGGGTGGGCGTTCGCCCGATTCGGGCTTTTGCCCCCCGCGGTGACCAGCAGCACGTTGCGGGTCTTCAAAGAACCGGGGCAGATTGCACGGGTTGCCGGTTGCCTGACGCTGCTGGTGGCGACGCTTGTCTACGGTCAAATCCGCCGCAGTGGCATCGAGTTCAAAGCCGGTCCGCGAGTCGCGTTGATCCAGGGCAATTTCACCTCCGCGGTGAAACATGATCCGGAAGAGTGGCCCAAGATTCAGAAACGACATGAATGGCTGACCGGACAGGCGGTGAAAGAACAACCCGACCTCATTGTCTGGCCCGAAACGATGTTCCGCTGGCCCTGGGTGGATATGCCCCGCGATGTCCCGGCGGAGGAACTGCAGACGCTGCATCCGGATAAGCCGGTGGCCCAGTTCCAGCAGGCGCAAAGCAGTGTCCAGAAGAAACTCTCGAATATGGCCCAGATGGCCGGGGCCGGCATGGTGATCGGCCTGGAACGCATCAACATCGATCGCGACAGTTTCCGCATCTACAACTCGGCGGTGCTGGTTCGCCCGGATGGAATTCTGGCCGGCCAGTACGACAAGCTGCATCGAGTGATGTTTGGCGAGTACATTCCGCTTGTCGATTCGATGCCCTGGCTGCGCAAGCTGACTCCGTTTGGCGAGGGTTTCGGCATCAGTGCCGGCCAAGCGTGTGCGGCGTTTGAATACGAAGGCTATCGGTTCGCTCCGATCATCTGTTTTGAAGATACCGTTCCGCACCTGGTCCGCGGCATCGTCAACTCGACGACCGTCCCGGCGGCACAGGGAACCGGACGTGTCGACTTTCTGGTCAATATGACCAACGACGGCTGGTTTCATGGGTCGAGTGAACTCGATCAGCATTTGATCACCGCTCGATTCCGCTGCGTCGAATGTCGCACGCCCATGGTGCGGGCGGTGAACACGGGAATCTCGGCCTTCATCGACGGCGATGGAGTGGTCCGCAAACAGGCGGAAGGCCTGAAAACACATGGCCCCAAGCTCGACGATGCGATTGTGGTGGACCACGTGCCTCTGGATTCGCGGCAGAGCCTGTATCTGCGGGCGGGCGACTGGTTCGCCGGCCTGTGCCTAGCCTGTTGTGGCTTCGTTTCGCTGACAGGAATTTTCGGTCGATTTTTTTCTGCAGGCAGTCAGCGTCCGGAACGCACCTGAATTCCGACGCTCTGTCTGATGGAGGCCCGTGCACCAGGGATTGGTGACCAGGGGGGGAAGCAGGATGGCAGTCACCCAGAGACAACGGACCGTCAGTCACCGACTGTATCGCCACTGGCGTACTCGTCGACGAGCCAGTCCGGTGCGTAAACCGGGACACAAGTCGGGCGTCTTTATCGACTATCCGCCGGAATTGAGTCCGGCGGACGAACTTGCCAACCGGGTGACTCATGGACTGGGGGCCGTCGCCAGTGTGGGTGGCGCTGTGTGGCTGATTGCCACCGCCAGCCGGCTAGGCGATCCGTTGATGACCACCGCGTGTGTCGCCTATGTCGTGTCGCTGATCATGGTCTTCACGGCTTCGACCCTGTCACATTGGGTCGAGCGACCGCGCTGGCGACATCTGTTCCGGACCATCGACCAGGCCTCGATCTACCTGCTGACCGCTGGTAGCTGCAGTCCGTTCTTTGTGCGTTACCTGGTCCCGCATGGCTGGGGCTTCATGTTGCCGTTGATGTGGGGACTGGCGCTGTATGCGGCGTGGGTCAAACTCAGCGGGCACCGCGTCAATTCGCATTCGGTGCTGTTCAATGTCGTGCTGGGCTGGTTGCCAATGATCGCTGCCCAGCCGTTGTTGACCCACATGCCTGCCGGTTGCATTGGTCTGGTTCTGCTGATGGGTACGTTATATATGTTGGGTGTAGTGTTTCTGTGCCAGGACAATCGCCGACAGTATTTTCATGCGATCTGGCACACACTGGTGGTCGCTGCCAGTGCCTGTACTTTTGCGGCCATCATGATTTACGTCATTGCTCCGTAAGGGCGCGGTTGGGTGAGTCGAGCACTCGGGATGGGCTCCCGGCAGCCCGTGGGCGGGTGCTGACCTGAGGTGCAAGGTGACGCGATCAGCCCGCCGGATGCCGTCGCAGTGCCGACCGGGGGGCCTGTTGCGACAACCGGGATTGTGCTCATAACGCGAATAACCGGCATAGATCTCCCGGTTTTTGCCGTACGCCGCGCGTGAAGGTACTGGCACCCGGTTCTGTTAGAGGACAGAATGCAGGTATGATCAATTGGCTCTATTTCCCGAAAACGCGACACCCAACAATGTTGGCGGAAGCGATTATTGAATCGTTCCGGCGGGAATCGGACCGGATTGATTCGAGCACCCACGATTTGCGCAGCAATCAGGTGCTGGCACGGGTTGAGCCCCATTTGACGCAGGTGGGTTTTCTCGTCGAAAACGGCGAGAAGACCGAAGGCCCGGTTTTGATTCCCGTGCTGTATGGCAAGGGGGGAAAACCGGTCAAACACTTCCATGCCGACGCCTTCCACGAAGGGGAAGGGTTCGTTGTGGAAGTGGAAGCCGGGCGCGCCGTCAACAACAACCAGTTCCTGAAAGACCTGTTTCAGGCCTGCCTGATGTACGACGCACATTACGTGGCGATCGCCGTTCGCAACCACCACAAAGGGGAGAACGATTTCGAAACCGTGGCCCGGTTCCTGGAAATCCTGTCGGCCAGCACCCGTCTGAAGTTACCCCTGAAAGGGGTCTTGCTGATCGGGTATTAACTGGGTGGCGTGAAACAGGCTGTGCAGGCGGTCTGTCGCGGCAAGGCCTCTAAGGCTGTCTACGCGGAGCCACACACGTCGCGGATCGCCTGGAACGTGGCCGAGCACAGTTCGTCAACCAACCCAGCGGGCATGGCCGGGGCGGGCATCAGCACGATGACATCCCCCAGAGGCCGGATAATCACGCCCCGCTGCCGGGCCGCCAGCACCACCCGATGACCCAGGCGCTCAGTGGCGGCGTAGGGGGATTTGTCTGCCCGGTCGCGCACGAGTTCGATGCCCACCATCGTCCCCTTTTGCCGAATGTCCCCCACATGCGGATGGTCGCTGAGTTCTGTCAGACGCCGGGCCATCAGAGCCGAGATGTCGCGCACGTTGCCGAGCACGCCGGACTGCTCAAACAATTCCAACGAGGCCAGCGCGGCGGCGCAGGCCAGCGGATTGCCGGTGTAAGTGTGCCCGTGGAAGAAGGTCTTGGCCTCGGCGGGTTCATCGAGAAACGCGTCATAGATTTCTTCTGTTGCCACGGTGGCGGCCAGTGGCATGTAGCCCCCCGTGATTCCCTTCGACAGACAGAGCAGGTCCGGTACCACCTGTTCTTGCTCACAGGCGAGGAACGTTCCGGTCCGGCCGAAGCCCGTGGCCACTTCGTCGGCGATCAGCAGCACATCCTCGGCACGGGTCAGTTCGCGGATTCGAGTCAGCCAGCCGGGCGGATGTACGAGGATGCCCGCGGCCCCCTGGACGATGGGCTCGATCACGAAACCGGCGATTTTGCCACGGTATGCTGCAAAAACGCGCTCCAGTTCCGCCAGGCAATGGGCTTCCCACGATTGGGGCGTATGGCCGGGAGGCAGTCGATACGACGCCGGCGATGGTACCTTCAGCGTCTTGAACAGCAGGCCGCCATAGATCCCGTGAAACAGGTCGATGCCACCCACGCTGACCGAGCCCACGGTGTCCCCATGGTAGGCTCCGGAGAGAGATACGAACAACTCCCGGTTTTCCGGTCGCGTGCGTCGCTGCCGGTAGTACTGGTAAGCGATTTTCAGGGCGGCTTCGACCGCCGTGGAACCGTTGTCGGAGTAGAACACACGGGTCAGGCCGGCGGGCAAACGTCGGACCAGAGCCGCGGCCAGTCGGATCGACGGGACATTATCAAGCCCCAGCAGCGTGCTGTGCGCGATCTGGCCGAGTTGTTCGCGAATGGCCTTGTCAATTTCCAGAACCCGATGGCCGTGGACGTTGCACCACAGCGACGACACGCCATCGAGGTAGCGCCTGCCATCGGTATCGATGAGATGAAATCGATCACCCGACACAATGACAGGAATGTCTTCCCGGCCATGCTCAAGCATGGGAGTGAACGGATGCCAGACGTGGGCGTTATCAAGTTGCCGGAGTTGGGTCGTATTCATCAGGACAGATCATTCCGCAGTACGTCGGTCGCCTTAGGGTTCGCAGCCACCACCACCCACAGTTGGGTCGTTCCATTTGGTGTGCTGGCTGCGACAACAAGGCCGTTAGGTTAGGCGATGGCCGATTCGATTGGAACATTCCCCCGCCGGATATAAGGTCGCAGTCGATTGTCAACTGGAGCTGCTGCCGGGGCGGGTGAATTGACCCCGGCCGGCGTAGTTCACGTGCAACAGGGGTGAATCGTGGGGCACCGGCTGCGTGTGAATGCGAGCGGCGGCCGCGTCGATCCGTTCCACCGCTTCCAGGGCCGCCGGGGCCAGTTTGGTCAGCGCCGCGTCGTCGAGTCGTTCGGGGACACCCCCCTGCCAGTAGTTCGTGTTCGGCTGTCGATTTGTATGTCGCAGGCCTCCCAGGCAGACACCCGCCATGACGAACATCCGCACTTCCCAGAATCGGCCATCGAGCAACCGTGGCACGATGCGTTCACAGAGCAGGTAATCTCCTGGAATATCGCGGGGTGGTTCACCCGGGTTGGCGACCTGCACGTCGTAGCCGCCCCAGCCCACGCGCGGTTTCAGGACGTACCCATGGCGGAAGATCTGCGGGTGCTCGGCCAGCAACTGCCGGGCTTCCGCGGCACTGTTGATTGCAAATGATTGCGCGACGCGAAAGGTTCGAGCGCCGGCCAGCGCCTGCCCGCACAGGAATTTGTCGCGAACCGTCAGCCACACCGAATTCGGATTGATGACGGTCACACCGGCACGCTCATAACTCCACGGCAGTCCGTACCACCAGCGAAAGATGCTGCCGGGGCGGACCTGTTGGCCTTCGCGGGTGAGCAACTCGTCGCGGGGTTCCTGGTTGTCTTCGACCAGACAGATCCGCGCCGGTTCGCAGAGGTGCCGTTGCAGGTGCCCACCGATGAAACAGGCGTCTTCATCCGCATCGGGTTGCGGATCGCAGCGTCTCCACAGGAGGCAAGGGGGACCGCTGGCGCGATTCATCACCCCGGCGGTGAGGGCAAAGGGACGATCGTTGCCGAAGAACTCGAGGTATTCCCCCAGCATGTGTGAGGCGCGATTGGCCTCGAGGAACACGGGGGTGCCTTCTTCATCGACCAGAAAATCGAGACCGGCCCAGTGGTAATGGCTGACGGGAACCCGAGGTTCGGCAGCGGAAGGGAGCGACATGCGGATCCTTCCTCAGCAGGCGTAGTGCGTGGGGTCGTCGACTCCCGCCGCGCGGAACGCGGCCCGCCGTTTGCCGCACTTGATACACTGGCCGCAGTGCCCTCCCTCCTGGGGCTGGACGCACGAAAAACTCAACGCCAGCGTTTCGCGATCGGAGCCGCGAATGACATCGAGCTTCGAGAGGTGAATCAGCGGTGTCAGAATGCGCACCGGTTGGCCCGCTTCCAGGCTGAGCACGGGTTCGCACTGATCGAAGTAGTGCCGATTGCCATCGGGATAACTGTTGTCGGCGGTGGTTCCCAGCGCGAGTTGAATCGGCACGGTCGACGCAGGGGGCGGTGAGTCGGCATCGCTGACGCGTGGGTTGAAGCCCAGTTCGCGATGTCGGGCGGATCGCCGGACGGCATGCAGTGCGAACCCCAGCAGAGTCAGGTTTCGCAGCGGGATTTCGAGGTCGGCAGCGGGTGCGCCGGCCTGCGGAACGTTGACGCCGGTGACGGCCCAATGGTTGCCCAGAAATCCCGAGAGGGGCAGGCGCAGTTCCAGTAACGGAAGCAGCCGGGATGACGCGTTCGCCTGGCAAAATCGCCGGGCGAACGCGGTTTCACAGTCATCCCAGATCAATCCGCAGTGGACATGCACGGGGCAGACCACGTGACCAGCGGTCAGGTAGCGTTTGACGAGCGCAGTGCTCTCGACCCCGGCACCCAGCAGGACGACGACCGGATCAAGAGACCCGTCCACATCATTTCTTGAGGAGGTCGGCAACGGTTTTCTGTTCGTCGCGCAGTTCTGCAACGGTAGCGTTCAGCTTGCCTTGCGCGAACGCGTTGTGCTGAAGTCCCTTGACGATACTCCAGGTCTTACCGTCACTGGTGAGGGGGAAACTGCTGATCAGCCCGGCGTCCACACCGTAGCTGCCATCGCTGCACACGGCGGCGCTGAAGCAGGTTCCCGCGGGAGTGGGGGACGAAATGCTGCGGAGATTGTCGATGATGGCGTTGGCCGCCGAGGCGGCACTCGAGGCCCCGCGGGCCTTGATCACCGCGGCACCGCGCTGCTGCACCGTCGACAGGAAGTCGGTCTTGAGCCATTCTTCGTCGGCGATGACGTCGACGGCTGGCTTGCCATCGATGGTCGCATGGTAAAAGTCGGGATACTGGGTGGCGCTGTGATTGCCCCAGATCGCCAGCCCCTTCACCGAGCTGACCGGGCGGCCCGATTTCAGAGCAAGCTGCGAGACGGCACGGTTTTCATCCAGCCGGGTCATCGCATACCAGCGGTCGCTGGGGACGCCCGGAGCGTTGTTCATGGCGATCAGGCAGTTCGTATTGCAGGGATTTCCAACGACCAGCACTTTGACGTCGCTCGCGGCGGCGGCGGCGATGGCGCGGCCTGTGCTCGTGAAAATCGGCCCGTTGACCCGAATCAGATCGCCTCGTTCCATCCCCTGCTTACGCGGAATGCTGCCCACGCAGACGACGTAATTGACATCCTTGAAGGCCTGGTCGAGGTGGTCGCTGTCGGCTTTGACGACCCCGGCCAAGGTCGGGAACGCGCAGTCGTCCAGTTCCATGTGGATCCCTTCCAGCGCGCCCAGCGCCGGGGGAATTTCCACCAGATGCAGAATTACAGGCTGGTTCTTGCCGAAAGCTTCGCCCGCGGCAATACGGAAAATCAAACTGTAGCCAATCTGGCCGGCGGCGCCGGTGACTGCCACGCGAATCGGAGTCGTCATACGCGCAATCCTCTGGATGTCGAGATCATCTATGGAAAAAAGTTCGGAAAATCCGGATGTTTTCCGTCCTTGTAGCCGAAGTGGGCCGGGCTTTCCAGCGTGCGCACGCGGTTCCTGCCTTGTCACACGGGCCGCCGCGAATGCGATCTGCGCTGCGTCACTGCCGCGATTGTTCGAAAACGCAGGCCGACGGAAGCGTCAACGCCATCAGAATTTCGGTGAAAACCTGCACCCACTTTTCCGGTTTCGCGGTCCATCGAAGCGTGCATGTCCCCGCGGCAGGCCCACGGGATACGAATTTGGCCGCGACGTACAGGCCCAATTGGAACACGGACGGCGCGCGTTGTATCATCGGCTGATTCCCCCGCGCGAGCCCGTCAGAGCGCATGGCTGCCGGGTACACGCGTCTGATTCGATCCAGAACAACATGACCACAGATTCGTTCTTTACTCCCGGTGCCGAGCGGTCGTTGCAATTGGCCCGTCGGCTGGCGGCCCGCGCGGCGGCCGACTGGACGGAACCCGCGCACCTGCTTTGGGCTTTGGTGCTGGATGAATCGCAGGGGGCAGAGATTCTCGCCGCCCATGGTTTGTCGCTGGATACCCTTTCTCGACAGATTCCGCTGAAAATCGACGAACTCGAAGTCGTGGCAGGCGAGACGGCGGTTCCCCCCGCGGAATTGGGTGAGGCGCTGCAACTGGTGCTCGTCGAGGCCCGCCGACAGGCCGCTGCCCTCGGCAAGTTCGCCGAGATCGGCAGCGAACACCTGCTCTGCGGTCTGGCCGCGACCCCCTCTGAGGTGCAGGAACTGTTGATCGCACGGGGCCTGCACCCGGAAATTGCCGCAGAGAAGTCGATCGAGTGCGCTGGCGATTCAACCGCCCCACTTGAGGCGGAGATCCGCCTGTCTTTTCCGGAGACCGTCGCTGCGGAGGCCGTCGATACGCTGCGCACCATCGATGCCGCGGCCAACCGTGCCCGAGAAGGGTTGCGGGTGGTCGAAGACTTTGCCCGTTTCACGCTCAACGACCGGTTCTTAACGACGCAACTGAAGAACTGGCGGCATCGACTGGCCGAGGTGCTGGCGGTGTTCGATTCGCAGCAACTAGTCGCCGCGCGCGACACACAGGCCGATGTGGGCACGAGCGTGTCGACGCGCCGCGAAGGGATCCGCACGTCACCACGTGATGTCGTGACGGCCAATTTCAAGCGGGTGCAGGAAGCCACGCGGACGCTCGAGGAATTCAGCAAGATCCTGTCTCCAGAACTCGGGAGCCGTCTGGAAGGTCTGCGGTACGAGTTGTACACGCTCGAAAAGGCGTTGCTCACGGCTCAGGCTTCCGGAGATCAATTCACCGGTCGCAACCTGTATCTGCTTGTGTCATCTGAGACGTGTCCGCACGGATCGGGACCGGTTATTCATGCCGCTCTGGCGGCGGGGGCCGGCATCATTCAGGTCCGTGAGAAACGGATGCGTGATCGCGAACTGATGACCTATGGCAGGCTGGTCCGCGAATGGACGGCCCGTGCCGGCGCGCTGTTCATTATGAACGATCGTCCTGATCTGGCATTGTTGACGGATGCCGATGGTGTCCACGTGGGGCAGGAAGAACTGACGGTTCGCGAAGCCCGGCGGATTGTCGGTCCATCACGCCTGGTGGGGGTGTCGACTCATTCCATCGAGCAGGCTCGACAAGCCGTGCTGGATGGGGCCGATTACATCGGCGTTGGTCCGGTCTTTCCGAGCACCACGAAGAAGTTCGCAGAATTTCCCGGTCTCAATTTCGTCCGGCAGGTCGCAGAGGAAATCAGCCTGCCGGCTTACCCGATCGGTGGAATCGGTCTGGAAAACATCGATCAGGTTCTGGCACAGGGAGCACGCCGCGTGGCGGTCAGTGGTGCCGTCTGCGGCGCTGTCGACCCGGCGGAAGCCGTGCGCGGCTTGCAGGAAAAACTGTGTGCCCGCAGCGCGAACCCGTCGGCGGAATCCTCGTGACCCGTCCCGCGGATGTGAACCGCGGAATTCAACGCGCGTCCCGTCAACCAGTGAAGCGGTTCATTTCAACAGTTCGCTGAGCAGGTCATCGTGCGGATACGGATGTCCGCGGTGCTGCACAAAGGCTTCACCAAAGGCCACACCGATTTCCTGGCCACGTTTGGCGCTCCACTTCCGACAGCTTTCGAGATATTCATCAATGCCATGCTGTTTGAGCAGCCAGTTGCGCTGGCTGGCATGGCAGGCCAGCATCTGCAGTTTCAGGTCAAACGTGGCCGAAATGTCGACGATGAAATCGGGCCGTTGCGGGTTGCCAAAATAGTCAATGCCTTCAATCGCATCGACATAGTAGAGGTGCGGAATCCCTTTCAGGATCGGAGCGGGCTCCCACTGCTGGGTTTTGTAGTTGGGAACCGAGGCTCCGAAGCAGGCATCACGAACCAGTCGGCTCGTCATTTCGTGATCGCTCATATAGTCGATGGGAGGTGCGGTGAGCACGATATCGGGGCGTGCCCGGCGGATGGCTTCGGTCACGCGGCGACGGCCGTCGTTGTCGTGCATGATCCCCAGATCGGAAAATTCGAGGCAGAAATAATCGGCCTGCAGCAGATCGGCCGCGGCGCGGGCCTCGGCCCGGCGGATCTGGGAAATCTCGGCCTGACTGAGTTCGGCGCTGCCGCAATCTCCGGCCGTCATCGTGGCAATCGTGATGTGATGCCCCAGCGATTTGAGCCGCGCCAGGGTGCCGGCGCACTGAAATTCGACATCGTCGGGATGCGCGTGAATAGCGAATATGCGTTTTGTAGCGGTGGAATCAGGCATTGATTTCTCGCGGCTGGAGTGGTGTGGTGCGCCGCGGCGCAATAAAATGGGAGCGAGTTCTCCAGTGGCATTACCGGGCCGAGTATATGAAAGCCGATCGACCGATGACTACCGTTCGTACTCCCCCGCGACGAAAACTGTCTGGTTCGTCGCAGTATTTGGAGCACACCAAGCTGCCGACGTTGATGTTGAAAAGTCCCGCAGACGTCGACAAGCACGTGGCGCTGGAAGTGGAAAGCCTGATTCGCGTCAACAATTCCGCCGGTGTGCCCACCGTCCTGGGGTTGCCCACCGGTTCGACACCGATTGGCGTCTATCGGGAATTGATCCGCCTGCACCGCGAAGAGGGCCTCGACTTCTCGCAGGTGATCACGTTCAATCTCGACGAATACTATCCGATTCCGCCCACGGCGATTCAGAGTTACAACCGCTGGATGCGGGCCAACTTCTTCGATCACGTCAACATTCCCGAAGAGAACATCAACATTCCGAAGGGAGATCTGGCGCCGGAAGAAGTCGACGGATTCTGCGATGAATATGAACGGGCCATTGAACGCGCCGGCGGCATCCAACTGCAGTTGCTGGGCATCGGTCGCACCGGACACATCGCCTTCAACGAACCGGGCAGCGCCCGGAACAGCCAGACCCGTCTGGTGACGCTTGATCCCCAGACGCGTTCCGATGCCGCCAGCAGCTTTTTCGGGGACGACAACGTCCCTCTGCAGGCGATTACGATGGGGGTCGATTCGATCCTGTCGGCCAAGAAGATCATCATCATTGCTTTGGGCGAGCATAAGGCGCCCATCGTTCGCCGCGCCGTCGAAGGCGATGTCACCGAGAAGGTGACCGCCAGTTTCCTGCAACTGCATCCCAATGCGGTGATGGTGGTGGACGAAGCGGCGGCCCGTGAGTTGACCGCCGTGCAGACGCCGTGGCTGGTGGGCCGGGTGAAATGGACTCCGTACCTCGAAAAGCGGGCGGTGATCTGGCTCGCCGAGCAGACTGGCAAACCACTGCAACGGTTGTCGCAGCATGATTTCATTGAGCATCATTTGCACGAACTGCTGCGCGAGAAAGGGCCCATCGAAGTGATTCGGCAGCGTACGTTCGACGCCCTGTTGCAGGGAATCTGTATGCAGCCGGCCGGTCCCAAGCCGCAGACGATCGTCGTGTTCAGCCCGCATCCCGATGACGACGTCATTTCGATGGGGGGCACGTTGATCACGCTGGTTGATCAGAAGCACGATGTGCACATTGCCTATCAGACGAGCGGCAGCCTGGCCGTGTTTGATCATGACGCCGAACGGCACATCGACTTCATGCACCAGTTGCACGCCATGTTTGGGCTCGAGACAGACCTGACCCGCGAACTCGATCGCAAGCTGCGAACGGCGATCGCCAACAAGCAGCCGGGAGAACCCGATTCTCCCGAGGTCCAGAAGATCAAGGCACTGATTCGGCAGACCGAGGCCACCACGGCCGCCGCGGAAGCCGGGGTTCCCGAGGACAAGTTGCACTTCCTCAACTTGCCCTTTTACCAGACCGGTAAAGTGGAAAAGGCGCCGATCACCAGTGCCGATGTCGAGATCATCGCCACGCTGTTGCGGCAATTGCGTCCGCAGCAGATTTACGTCGCGGGAGACCTGTCGGATCCGCACGGCACGCACCGCATGTGCGCGCGGGCTATTCTGCAGGCCCTCGAAGTGGTGGCGGCCGAAGGGCTGACACCCGAAGTCTGGCTCTATCGCGGTGCCTGGCAGGAATATGAACCTTACGAAATTGAGCGGGTCGTGCCGTTGAGCCCGGAACTGGTGGAGCGGAAGAAGCAGGCGATTTTCCGACACGAATCGCAAAAAGATGCGCCATTGTTTCCCGGTTCCGACAAGCGTGAGTTCTGGGTGCGGGCGGAAGATCGCACCAAGCACACCGCGACGATTTTCAATCAACTGGGACTGCCGGAATATTATGCCCTTGAAGCGTTTGTGCGCTACAACGGGCAGTTGTAACCGGTTGGATTGGTCGCAGAAGTCAGGCACGTTGTGTTCAGCCGATAAGGCATTCCGTGATTGCCTTTCCCCGGTGGGCCCCTTAAAATCGAGGTCCTCCCGTAACAACACCAGATGGCCCCGCGCGCAGCCCTCCTGACGAGTTGATTTCCTTCCGGACGAACGTGCATGCAGGTTGAGGCCCCCGCCACCAGCCCTGAATCGGTCGTTGCCGATGCGCAGCGGTTTTCCGGTCAAATGCCGGCATTTGACTATCAACCGCGGACCCGTGTCGTGTTCGGCCCGGGCAAGATTGCGGATTTGGGCAAACTTGCTGTCGAATTGGGAGCCCGTCGGGTCCTGTTGGTCACCGACCATGGGCTGGAACGGGCCGGGCATCCCCAGAAAGGGATCGCCGCTCTCGAATCCGCCGGTCTCCATGTCTCGGTCTTCGACGATGTCGAACCGAACCCCACCACCGACGATGTCGACCGAGGTCTGGCGATTGCCCGCCAATCGGAAATCGACCTGCTGGTCGGTCTGGGAGGGGGCAGCAGCATGGATTGCGCCAAGGGAATCAACTTTCTGCTGACCAATGGCGGGCGTATGGAAGATTACTGGGGAGCCAACAAGGCCACCCGACCCATGCTGCCGATGATCGCTGTCCCCACCACTTCCGGGACCGGCAGCGAAGCCCAGTCGTACGCGCTGATTGCCAATTCGCAGAACCACATGAAAATGGCGTGTGGCGACCCGAAGGCGGCCTGCCGCATTGCCCTGCTCGATCCGGAATTGACCTTGAGCATGCCGGCGTCGGTCACGGCCGCCACGGGCATCGACGCCCTCAGCCATGCCCTCGAATCGCATGTCTCCACGCGTCGGAATCCCGTCTCGCAGTTGTTCAGTCGGCAGGCCTGGCAGTTGCTGGCCCGTGGCTTCCCGGCGGTGATCGCCACGCCCCTGCAGGTCGAAGCGCGTGCGCAGATGCTGCTGGGGGCCCATCTGGCCGGCGCCGCGATCGAGAATTCCATGCTGGGTGCCACCCATGCTCTCGCGAATCCGCTGTCGGCTCATTTTAATGTGACTCATGGTGTTGCGATCGCCGTCATGTTGCCGCATGTCATTCGTTTCAATTCCAGTCAGTGCCAGAAACTCTATGGTCAACTGGCGGCTGATGTCGGGTTATGTGCCGAGCGCGACCCGCGGGCCGGTGACCTGCTGGCCGAGTTTGTGGCCGGGTTGGTGAAACAGGCGGGGTTGCCGCAGACGCTGACGAAATGCCGCGTGGACCGGGCCACGATTCCCCGGATGGCGGTCGAAGCGGCCCAGCAGTGGACCGGACAGTTCAACCCCCGACCCGTCGATGAACACGCCTTGCGAGATCTTTACCAGGGAGCGATGTGATGGTTCTCCTTTCTCTGAATACCAGAGCCCGCGGAATTGGTCGTCGTTCGCAAATCGCCTGCCTGACACTGGCGTTCACAGCGATGATCTGGTCGCTGTCTTCGCCGGCATTCGCGGCTGAACCGACGAAAATCGAGCCGATTGGTCCAGAAAGCTGGGCCACGTTTCGCAATGGGAGCCTGCAGCAGGGGGTGGCGAAAACCAAACTCCCCGACAAGCTGGAAGTCCTGTGGATGGAACCCTCGGGCGAGAAAGACGCCAACATCAAGTCGACGGCGGCGATCGTCGGGGGCAAGGTCTATGCCGCGTCGCTCAGTGGCGATTTGTTTTGTCGCGACCTGAGAACCGGCAAGTTGTTGTGGACGTACCAGTCTGAGATTCCGGAAAAGCCCGGGGCGTTCATTCCGGGGTTCAAGGCGGCCGTGGCCGTCTCGGCGGAAGCCGTTTACATCGGCGACGAAGACGGGACGTTTCACGCGGTCGATCGCGCGACGGGCAAAGGGAAATGGAAGTTCAAGGCGAATGCCGAGATCACCAGTTCGGCCAGTTTCTTCGAAGACAAGGTGCTCTTCGCCTCGCATGATGCCAGCCTGTATTGCCTGAATGCCCAGGATGGTTCCAAGGCCTGGAGCTATGCCACCCAGGGGCAGGTGTATGGCACGCCTCCCGTGGCGGATGGCTTCACCTTCGTGGCCGGCTGTGACGAGCACCTGCGGGTCATCGATGTTCGCACCGGACAGCAGACGACCGACATGCCGCTGGGGATCCAACTGATTTCCTCTCCGGCGATCATGCAGAACCTGCTGTATGTCGGCACCTATGGCAACGAGATCCTGGCGATCGACTGGAAGAACGCCCAGAAGGTCTGGGCCTACGACGGGGGCAAAGCCCGGTACGATTCGTCGGCCGCCGTGACCGACAAATATGTGATCGCCGGCTCGCAGGACCGGAAACTGCATTGCATCGACCGCCTGACCGGCAAGCAGGTCTGGACTTTCGGCACCAAGGGGCATGTGGACAGTTCGCCCGTCATCGTCGACCAGCGGGTGTACGTCGGTTCGAGCGATGGCAATGTGTACGGCATCAATCTGCAGACCGGCAAAGAAGAATGGCGGCACAACGACGGGCGGCCGATCACGGCGTCTCCCGCGGTGGGCGAAGGCTGTCTGGTCATCGGCTCGGAATCGAGCACCGGGAAACTTTACTGCTTTGGAGCGAAATGACCGCCGTCTGCCGGCCCCCCATTGTGGGTGCTGGTTCGGCAGACCGTGTTCAATCGAAGAAACCGCATGGCACTCGAAACTCTGAGTCAGCCGGACACGACGGAAGTCGGCAGCTATTTCGTCGCCAATTATCCTCCCTTCTCGCAGTGGAAGCGCGAGCATCTGCCGGAATTGACGGCCGCGCTCGATGCTCCGCCACCCGACCCGCAGCATCCCCTCGGGTTGTACCTGCACATTCCCTTCTGCCGGAAACGCTGCAAGTTCTGTTACTTCCGCGTGTACACCGACCAGAACGCCAAGGCGATCGAACGGTACGCACAGGCCTTGGCCCGCGAAGTCGAACTGCTGAGCCACAAGCCGGCGATCGCCGGCCGGAAACTCAAGTTCGTGTACTTTGGCGGCGGCACTCCATCGTATTTGAGCGCCAAGCAGTTGCAGTCGCTGCGCGATCGCCTGCATGCTTCGGTCAGTTGGGACGACGCCGAGGAAGTCACGTTCGAATGTGAACCGGGTACGCTGAGTCTCGAAAAAGTGCAGACTCTCAAGTCGATCGGCATCACGCGGGTTTCGCTGGGGGTCGAAAACTTCAACGACCAGGTTCTGGAAGTGAATGGGCGCGCGCATCTCTCTCCCGAGATCATGCGAGCCTACGACTGGATTCAGCAGGTCGGTTTTCAACAGGTCAACGTCGACCTGATTGCCGGCATGATTGGCGAAACCGATGAGAACTGGACCCAGTGTCTCGA
The DNA here is from genome assembly GCA_018242565.1 of Planctomycetota bacterium. Taxonomy (GTDB): domain Bacteria; phylum Planctomycetota; class Planctomycetia; order Planctomycetales; family Planctomycetaceae; genus JACQFH01. Next base: position 20,364 of record JAFEBR010000536.1, read on the forward strand.
GCGCGTCCGGCAGATGTCTCCGGATAACGTCACGATCTACCAGATGGAACTGCCTCATAACACGCTGATCGCGCGGGAAATGAAGCAACTGGGCATCACGTCTCCGGTGGCGAGTTGGGCCACCAAGCGGAAGTGGGTGAATGAGGCCTTTGAAACGCTGGGTGCCGCCGGCTACCACATTTCGAGCGCCCAGGAACTGGTGAAGAACCCGGATCGCGATCGATTCGTCTATCGCGACAGTGTGTGGCGCGGGTCTGATCTGCTGGCGACGGGGGTCGCTTCTTTCGGACATCTGTCGGGTGTCCATTATCAGAATGTGGATCAGTTGGAAGAGTACCTGACGATTCTGGAAGGGGGCCAGTTGCCTCTGGGCCGCGCGCTGACACCCACGCCCCACCAACTGCTCATCCGGGAAATGGTCTTGCAGATGAAGGAAGGGCAGATCAGTGTCATACCCTTCCGGGCCAGGTTTGGTGTCGATATTCGGGAAGAATTCCGTGAACCCCTCGCCCGACAGCAGGCGGCCGGTTACCTGGTTGTGGACGGAGAAACGATCCGTCTGACGCGCAAGGGTCTGCTGCAGGTCGATACGCTGCTGTCGGAGTATTTTGAGCCGGAACATCGTTCGGTACGGTATACCTGACGACACAGTCGCCCCCCTGATCGGTGGCCGACTGTGTCTGACGGTTGGCTCCGCCAGCCTTGGTCGGGCGGGGTTTGCAGAAAGTCGCAAGTCAGTCTGATCCACCAACTCCCCTGAACTTCGATCAGAAATCCGGAAGCGTGCAGCGTGAATCCCATCGATGAGTTGAAGAAGCTGACTTCGACGTTCTCCGGAGACGGCGAGTTGTTTGTCACCGCCGAGCATGTTCCCTCGGCGTTGACTCCCGAACCGTTCAAACGACTGCTCGTCCACGACTATCACATGACCGTGGCGATGGAGGAATTTCACGGCACCTCGGTCTGCGTTCATGTGCTCGACCGCAAACTCGATGGCGATATCTACTGCCGCAAGATCCTGTTGTCGCGCAAAGACAACGGCAAGGTCGTGCAGTTCGGGTTGGTCCGATTCGATCTGTCGGTGGTCGTTCCGGAAGTGCGCACCGAGATCCTGGAAGAGCGAACGCCGCTGGGCCGCATTCTGATCAATTACAACGTGCTGCGGCATATTGATCTGGGAGCGATTCTGCAGCTGCAGGCCGGCCCGGAACTGGCTCGGCTGTTCAGTTGCCCGGTCGGAGCGACGGCGTTCGGTCGACTGGCGACGATCTTTTGCAACCGCCGCCCCGCGGTCGATCTGCTCGAAGTCGCGGCGCCGGTCGAATAGCGGATCATCGCACGTCGTATCCGTCCGATCGCGCTTGGCCCGAGAGCAAGCGTGATCTGAGTGACCGCCGACCAATCCGCTCAGCGCGCCGGGCAAACCCTGCTCTTTCGCGGTGCACGGTACGTGCCAGGCCCAACCGGCGGTATGAACAACCGATGGGTCGACTGGAGCCGTGCGTTGACGCAGTGGCGTACGGAGACGCGCGTGCAGACTCGTTGTTTCTGCGGGCAGGCCACTTCTCTCTGACCAGACTTCTGATAGAGTACAGCGACAGCCGAGGGCACTTGGCCCCGTGCCGTTGAGGACCATGCAAAGGCAGTCATGACCGCACAATTCACCCACGTCCGGCGAGTCCGATTCGCCGATACCGATGTCGCCGGCATCGTGCATTTCTCGAATTTCTATCGCTTCATGGAAGAGGCCGAACATGAGTACTTCCGCAGCCTGGGTTTGAAGATCATGGATACGCGGCCCGACGGAACAGCCGTAGGCTGGCCTCGCGTGCGAGCGACCTGCACGTTCGAGTCGCCCGCGTTTTATGACGACCTGGTAGAAGTCGATGTCAACATTGTACGTGTCGGCGTGCGCTCGCTCACGTTGGCATTCCGCTTTCGGCGGGGTCAGCAGCAACTGGCGCATGGCGAAGTGAAGACCGTGTTCTGCACCTGCGCCACCGGTGGCAAATTTGAGTCTGCTGATATTCCTCCTGAAATCGCGGCGAAGTTCGTGGAATGTCCGCCCAACCGGGCGTGACCCTCAGCGTCTGTTGTTCAACGCAGCCCCTCCTCTCGTGCCGGCCCGACTGATGACTTCAAACTCCTGCGATCTGGAACTCACCCACGTCAGGAAATCGTACCCGATTCCCGGCGGAGAATTGCCGATTCTGGTCGATGTCAATCTGCGGCTGTCGCGGGGAGACGCCCTGGCGATCACCGGCCCCTCGGGAGCCGGGAAAAGCACGCTGCTCTACATGATCGGTACTCTCGACACACCCACGGCCGGTGCGGTTCGCATCCTGGGAACTGATCCGTTTGCCCTCGGATCGGCCGATCTGGCCCGCTTTCGGAATGCCAACATTGGCTTTGTGTTCCAGGAACACTACCTGCTGCCTCAGTGCAGCGTACTCGAAAACGTGTTGATTCCGACCTTGGCGGGGGACGGTGCCGAAGCGGCCCAGGCTCGCGCGCAGCAGTTGCTGGCCCGCGTCGGTCTGGCCGAGCGCCTGCGTCACCGCCCGGCGGAACTTTCGGGGGGCGAGCGACAGCGAGTGGCGATCTGCCGCGCGCTGATCAATCAACCGCCGATCCTGCTGGCCGATGAACCGACCGGCAATCTCGATCGGCACACAGCCGAGGCCGTCGGTGGACTGCTGTTGGAGTTGTCGCGCGAGCAGAACGCCATGCTGATGGTTGTCACCCACAGCGCAGAACTCGCGGCCAGCCTCCCCCGCCGTGCGGACCTGGTCGATGGAAAGCTGGTCGAGTCATGAAATCGCCTTTGTCGCGCTCGCTCTTTCTGTTCCGCACGCTGCTGTACCACTGGCGTACGAATCTCGCTGTCGGTCTGGGAGTGATCGTCGGCACGGCGGTCATTGGCGGCGCCCTGATCGTCGGCGACTCGGTTCGCGGCAGCCTGCGCGATATGACGCTGGCCCGTCTGGCGCACGTCGATATGGCCGTCACCGGTCCCCGCTTCTTCGGCGAGCACCTGGCAGGCGACCTGCACCAGGGCGAAGACGGTTCGCATCACACCGTTCCGGCGATCCTGCTGACGGGCAGCCTGGAAAAACGCAAACCCAACTCGGGCGACGTGCTGGCTCGTGCCGGTCGCGCCCATGTCATCGGACTCGACCCGGTCGGCTGGGCGAAGATTGTCGGCCATCCAGCTGCGGGTGATACGTCTGCCGCCAGTGAAGGTGTGGTGTTGAGCAGTCGCCTGGCTCACGATTTGAATGTCGGCGAACACGACGACATCGCGATCCTGGTGGAACTGCCGGCGGATATCCCTCGCGACGCGCTGCTCGGCCAGCGCGATACGACATCGGTCGAGATTGTGTTGCCGGTGTTGCAGGTTCTCGCCGAGGGGGTGCCCGGTGATCGATTCGGCTTGCGCCCCGATCAGCAACTGCCGGCGAACGCGTTTGTTCCGCTGCAGTTGTTGCAGGAACGACTCGGGTTATCGGAAAAGACCCCAACGCCCCGTGATCCGCGTGCGGCCCCCGCCCGCGTGAATTCGCTCTTGCGTTTCGCAACGTCGCAGATAGCCGATGCTGATCCCGTGGCGACCGCCCGCAAACTCGATGACCAGTTGCAGAGTGCCTGGCGACTCGATGATTTTCACGCCCGGATCGTCGTCAACGAAAAGCTGGGGTACCTGTCGCTCGAAAGCGAGCGGATGATTCTCGACCTCTCGATCGAGAAAGCGGCGCGGCAAGTGGCCGAGAAACTGCAGTGGCCCACTTCCCCCGTTCTCGCCTACATCGCCAATGAAATCCGACTGGCGGATGCCCCCGACACCGCGGCCGATCCGCAGGCACCACCGCGGTACAGTCGGTATTCCGTCGTCGCCGGTCTCGAGCCTGAGATTGTGACCGCCACAACCCCGGCACCGTTCGGTCCGTTCCGATTTCAGGACTCGGCGGCAGAATCGCCGTTGGGTCCGTGGGCCGGCAGCGCCACGGCCACCCACCAGATCGTGTTGAATGAGTGGTTGGCCAAGGACCTTGGGGCGGCGGTGGGCGATCAACTCCGGCTGACGTACCATCTCGTCGGTTCGCATGGCGAGCTGCCCGAAGAAGAACGTCAGTTCGTCGTCCGCGCGATCGTGGCGCTCGACGGGACGGTCGCGGACGATCGCGGTCTGATTCCGGAAGTGCATGGCATCACCGATGTGGACAGCTTCGACGAGTGGAATGCTCCGTTCCCGATGAAGAAGGTCACGCCGCGGGATGATGAATACTGGAAGCTGCACCGGGCGACTCCCAAGGCGTTTGTGTCACTAAAAACGGCCCAGGAACTGTGGCAGAACCGCTATGGCGATCTCACGTCGTTTCGATTGGCTCCCCCGGCGGGCACGTCGCTGGCCGAGGCCCGCGACACGGTTGCCCGCGAACTGCTGGCCCGGTTGAAACCACAGGAACTCGGGTTGTCGTTCCAGCCGGTGGAATACCAGGGGCTGCGCGCCTCATCGGGGACGACCGATTTCGGAGGGCTATTCATCGGGTTCAGCTTCTTCCTCATCGTCTCGGCGATGATCCTGATTGGCCTGTTGTTTCGGCTCGGTATTGAACGTCGCGCGGCTCAGGTGGGATTGCTGCTGGCCACGGGCTGTGCGCAGTCGCAGGTGCGGTGGCTCTTGCTGTTCGAGGGGGCGGTGGTGGTGGCGGCGGGGTGTGGCGTCGGCTGCCTGGCGGCCGTGGGCTATGCCGCACTGATCATGCATGGCCTGCGCACGTGGTGGGTGGGGGCCATTGGCACCCGCTTTCTCGAACTCCATGTACTGCCAATGAGCGTCGCAATGGGGGCGTTGATCGCCGCGCTGGCTGCGCTGGGCGCGATCTGGTTTGCGATCCGCCAGTTCTGGACGCTGTCGCCCCGCAAGCTGCTCGCGGGGGTGACAGAAATCGGCACGGGCCTCGACGATCGACAACTCCGCAGCCGCCGTGTCCTCAAACAGGCACACTGGCTGGCTGGCCTCTCGGCTGTGCTGACGCTGGTCGTCGTGGCAAAACTCGTCCCCGATCGCGAAGCCTTTGCCGGCTTCTCGATTCCCACCGTCGTGTTTTTCGTGGTCGGGCTGAATACCCTGGCCGCGGGACTGGCGTATCTGGCGGCGTGGGTCGATTCGGACCAGACGGCGGCGATTCGTGGTTCCGGCCTCCCGGGTGCCGCCCGCCTGGGAATTCGGAATGCGGCCCGGCACCGTTCCCGCAGCGTGTTTTCCACCGGACTGATCGCCTCGGCGACCTTTTTGATTGTGGCGATCGCCGCGGGACATCGGAATCCGGCATCAGACCTGCCCGACAAAAAATCGGGCAATGGTGGATTCACACTGGTGGCCGAGTCGACGATTCCTGTGCTGTATGATTTGAACACGGCCGCAGGGCGAGGGAAACTTGACCTGGATGACACCGTGTCGGCCGAGACGCTGGCAGCGCTGCAGAATGTGATGGCGTTCCGGGTCAACCCGGGTGAAAACGCGAGTTGTCTCAATATCTATCAGACGACTCAGCCCACGATCCTGGGGGTTCCGTTGTCGATGATCAAGCGGGGGGGCTTCAAGTTTGTCGGTGCCGGGGCGAGCAACCCGTGGGAGTCGCTGCGAAACCCCGAACCCGACGGCACGATTCCCGTGTTTGGCGATATGAACACACTGCAGTACAGCCTGCACGTGGGGCCCGGACAGGTGCTGCCGATTCGGGCCGAGAATGGCGAAACGGTCAATGTGCGGATCGCCGGCATGCTGGATGCGAGTGTCTTTCAGGGCGTGTTGCTGATGGAAGAATCGGCATTTCAGCGGTTGTATCCGTCACGGGTCGGGTATCAGTATTTTCTGCTGGAAGTCTCGCCAACCCAGGCCGGTACGGTGAGTGACCTGCTCGAAAGCAAGCTCCGTGGTTTCGACGCCGAACGGGTGGTCGATCGGCTGGCCGGGTTTTTGGCGGTGCAGAACACGTACCTCTCGACGTTTCAGGCGTTGGGTGGCCTGGGACTGTTGCTGGGGACCGTGGGGTTGGGGACCGTCATGCTGCGGAACATTCTGGAACGCCGGTCTGAGCTGGCTTTGTTGCGGGCCACCGGGTTCCGGAACGCACTCGTGGTGGCACTCGTGTTGTCTGAGAATGCCCTGCTGCTGGGTTGGGGGCTGGTGATTGGCGGAGGCTCGGCTTTGCTGGCCATGTTGCCGCACCTGCTGTCCACCGGCGCCGATGTGCCCTGGAGCGAACTGACAACCCTGTTGGCAGCCGTCTTCGTGGTGGGGATGCTCGCGGCACTGGCCGCCGTGCGGGCCTCGCTGCGAACACCCGTGCTGGCCACGCTGCGGGCCGAGTAATTGGTGTGATCGCCGTCGGGTGATCACGCCGGTCGATGCGGTTTCCAATTCGCTGTACCAGCTCACGAATGTGCCGCCGCGAGGCGAGCCGAAACGGACGATTGGTTCGACCAGAGAATGCCCGTTTGCCGAACCGGGAGGGGCGCAGGGGGGAATGGCGAACCCACTGTGGGCACAGAGTGTGTCGCGTGGGTGGCTCGGTAAAAGCCAGAAACCGGCTGCCTGGTGGGGCAGCCGGTTTCTGTGAGACAATATGAGCTGAGCGAATGGTGCTCTCGTCGAACCGGGTGGACGAGCCACCCGAGAAACGACTACTTCGCCATCGCCATCTTTTCTTCTTTCTGCTCGCGTCGACGGATGATGACTTCTTCCTGAATCGACTTGGGCACCTGCTTGTAGGCTTTGAACTCCATCGTGAACGAGCCTTTGCCCTGGGTCATCGACCGCAGTTCGTTGGCGTAGTCGAACATCGTGGCCAGCGGGACTTCGGCGCGGAGCACCGAGACGCCCCCCTGGATTTCGCTGGAGGTGATCAGACC
>JAFEBR010000537.1 GCA_018242565.1 Planctomycetota bacterium
AATGTGATTGTGCTGTCGGAAGGGGCCACCGACGAATCGTTCAGCGTCTTGACGTTTGTTGATTCGGCAGACATTGAACGCGAACCGGGGGTCCTCAAAAACGACGCCGGCGTTGCCCTCTGCACTAAAGAAGTGTTCGTCGTGGTCAACCAGGAAGTTCCCGTGGGCCCGAACGAAAAACCCCGCCGGCGGTTCGTTCAGGTGCGTGGCGTCGAAGACCCCGCCATGGCCGGGCTCGTGCACAACCTGAAACTCAAAACCGGGGGCGAGTGGTTCTCGGACGCTGGCATCGAAGAACTGCAACCCGGAGCCTCGGGCGCCGGAGAAAATGTGGCCATTCAGGCCGTGCTGGGGAACGGCCTCGCCGAAGAACTGGGAAATGACCGACCGGAAAAACGCCCCCTGCAGGTGGGCGAAACATTCTCGCTGGGAGCCCGCACCTGGAAAGTTGTGGGCCTGCTCGATTCGACTGGCTCGACCTTTGATTCGGAAGTCTGGGCCAAACGCGCCCGCGTCGGCGAAGACTTCGGCAAAGCCAATGTGTTTTCTTCGTACCTGTTGCGCACGGCCAGTCCCCGCGCCGCCGAAAAGCTCGCCGAGCAACTGCGGGGCTACAAGAAAGCCCCCCTCAATCCTCAGCCCGAGACCAAGTATTTCCAGCAGCAGGCCGAGACCGGCAAACAGTTCCTTGTGGCGATCATCATTGTCGCCGTCGTGATGGCTGTAGGGGGCGTATTCGGAGTGATGAATACGATGTACGCGGCCATCAGCCAGCGCACGAAAGACATCGGCGTGCTGCGAATTCTGGGGTACGCGCGCTGGCAGATCCTGATTTCGTTCCTGCTGGAGTCGCTGGTGCTGGCCCTGATCGGCGGACTGCTCGGCTGTGGAGTCGGCCTGCTCGCCGACGGCCTCTCGGCCCGCAGCGTGGTATCAAGCGGCCCGGGTGGCGGCAAATCGGTCGTGCTGCAGATGATCGTCAGCCGCGAAATCCTGATGAGCGGCTTGATCCTCTCACTGGGCATGGGCGCCATTGGCGGTTTTCTGCCCGCCCTCTCCGCCATGCGACTCCGAGCCCTCGAATCACTGCGGTAATGATCCGCAGTCCGACGCCTGCCAGATGCGCTGAGTGACATCCTCCGATCTCCGACCCGGAAGGGAACAGCAGGTGCACGGGCATCCCCTGCTGGTCCACCCTGCCAGCGCCCGCCAACGGCCCCCCATTCGCGCCGCAGGCGACTGGCTCAGCCTGGATTGTACGACTCTTGTATTCGCGACCACTCGCCAGCTTCTATCGAAGTACTCGCGTCCCGTGTTCCATCGAGAGAATCATCCACCGTGAGCCAACTATTTTTGATTCGCGATTTGCAAGGTACACAACGGTTTGATGCACGACGCGTGCAGGCCATTATGCATCGCATCCAGAATGAGTCGCGTTGCGGCGAGACGAACTCAAATTACCAGTGCTTTTGCGAATACGACGCCAGTGGCGATCGTACCGCGGCCTATATGCTCGCTGGCGAAAATCGATGGATCTGCATTGAAGGGAGTGGCGCCGCCAGCTTATCGCTGGCGTTGTCGATCGCCCAGCAGTACGGAGCAGAGATGCTCGTGACGGACCTTGATCATGTTGTCGAAATATCGCCCACCAGGCTCCCGTCCGTGCAGGATCTAAAGACGGGCCTTCACCTGTAGCGGACCTTCCACAGATCCGCCTGCACGACAACCCATTTTTTATCCGTGTCATCCGCGAAATCCGCGGTTCATCCCTTTCTGAACCGGCCAGCAGGAAACCGCGCTATCGAAAACGTGCGAGTCGAGCGAATTCACGCCGGCTGCCAAGTTGGATCACAAATCTCCGCGTCGTGCTGCGAGCAGAGTCGATCAACCAGCCAGCTTACGCTGGCCGTTCGCCTGGGGGTATTGGGGGCGTTTCCGGAGCGCTGGCGGGAGACGCGTTTGTCAACCTGCCGAATGGTGGGTGTCAGCCGACACATTGTTCGATCAGGCAGCGAACGTGACTTCTCGCCGAGTGGTAACACCCGCGGCAATTACGGCCGCGGGTTGCGTTCACAGGTTTAGTGCCCGGCAGCGGCGGCAATTTTCTTCCGGCCTTTGCGGGGGCTGGTCGAGATCACATCGCTCTCGACTTCGAAATCTTGCGGGAATCGCACCGAGCGGGGTGCCAGGTCGAAACCGTCGGCGACCGCCGGTTCGAAGAACTGGTCGAACCACAGCATCTTCCGCACATTCGGCTGTGGCGAATAGAGCCGAATCCGGACGCCGGTTTCGTACCAGTCGAACATCATCCCGAAGAAACCGCTGGGGATGTACTTCACATAAGTCATATCGACCGCAATCGCGCGCTGTTTCTCAACCTTGATCAGCCGGGTCAGCGATTCACGCAGCAGCGCCATGTCGGCCCCGTCCCAGATTTCCATGGTGCCGATATCCAACATGACGAAGCCGTCGCGTTGCACAAGTCGCAGAGGTTTTTTTGACATGGCCGTAGCTTTCCCGGATGTGTGAAATTCTCGACGTTTGAACTGGCACACCGAAAAGCAAACTCCAGACCAGAAAGGGCCTCGAAATCCAATTTTCCGAAACACCGCAAACACATACACAACATCGACTTACAACCAGAATCCGATTGCAGCGACTACGCCGTTTCTGTGGCCCTGTTGGCGCGCGTCAACAAACGCCAGCGCGCTGGGGTATTCAGAAAACAACATCCGTCGGCCCCCCACCGCACGCCTTGGAATCGAGATTCGGTTTGCGGGCCCAGCGCGAAAGGCGCATAATCCAGGCCGGCTGGTGACTCGGATTTGTCTCCTGGGTGGTGCGCTGCAATGGAATCTGTTCAATGTGCGACGTGGCGTCTCAAGCACCTGTGGCATTGTCTGTCTCTGGCCGTGGGACTGTGGGTGGCAACAGGCAGCCAGCCCGTGCAGGCTCAAGTCGGCGGCGTCTATATTGATCCCACCGGCCTGCTCCGCGAGACCAGCGCGCTGTCTCCCCAGGAACTTCGCGACCAACTGGCGCGCGATAACCCGGGAGAACACGCCGCCGGGGCGGTTTCCCGGCGCAGTCCGTTGCGAAAAGTCTCGTTACGACGGCTGGAACAGACGGTCGCCCGCATGCGGCAGCAGGGCCAGGCGCTACCGGCCGACTGTCGCTTTCTGGCCGGCCTGACCAGCATCCGGTATGTCTTGCTTTACCCCGAGACTAACGATGTCGTACTGGCCGGCCCGGCGGAGGGCTGGAACCGGCTCACTTCGGGCGATTACGTGGGAAGCGACTCGCAACAGCCGGTTCTGCAACTCGAAGATCTCATCGTCGCGCTACGTTACGCTTTCGCGAATCATGAACCGGGCAGTTTTCTGGGCTGTTCAATCGAGCCCACCGCACAGGGTGTCCGCGCCCATGCCGACTTTGTGCGCCGACTGTCGGGGATGGATGGCTCGAAAGTCGATGAAGTGGTCGATGGCCTGGAGCAGTCCGTCGGCCTGCAGGATATCCACGTCTATGGAATCGAGCCTGCCAGTCGTTTCGCCTGGCAGATGGTCGCCGCCGACTATCGACTGAAACGCATCTCACTGGCACACGACCCGTCGCCGGTGGCCAAGTTGCCGAGTTACCTCGACCTGGCGGAAAAAACGGTGAACGCCGGCCCGCAGCGCCAGCACCGCTGGTGGTTCGTGGGACATTATGACGCGATTCGCCACACGCCCGACCGCCTGGCCTTCGCGCTCGAAGGTTCCGGGCTGACGGTCGCGACGGCCCCCACGTCACCTCCGGGATCAACTGCAAAACCAGCCGAGCGGCCGACCCGGTCTGCGAAACAGTTCGCCGACCTGGCAACAAAGCACATGGTCGAACTGATCGAAAAAGTCCCGGCGATCGCCGAGTTGAAGAATCTGGTGGGGCTGGCGGTAGCCGCCACGCTGATTCGGCAGCAGGCCGACCGGGAACGAGCAGAAGCCACAGAGCCTGCCGCCGAATCGACCGAACCCGCCCCGGCAGGTCGCGGCCTACGCACCTGGCGGCCGGGGCATTTTCTGGACGACGAGAAATGTCCGATCACCCGGCTGGCTGTTCCGAAACAGACCCCTTCACTGGCCAATGTGCGTTACGTCCAGAATCAATACTGGCTGTTTTCGGTCAGTGGAGGTGTCGAGGTTGATCCCCGACGAATGACCGACGCCGATCATCTGCAACCCGCGGTGGGAGCGAAACTCAACGACACCCGCGGTTCAGCGGCGCCACCCAACCAGGCCGATCGCTGGTGGTGGGATTAGGCTGCTCTGAAAAACAGGGGGACCATCCCCCTCCACACAGTCAACCCGTCTCGGCTAGGCAGACCACGGGAGAGGGACGGTCCCTTGAATCACGTCCCGATCAGTTCTTCGGTTGCGAAGACGACTCGATTTTCAGATCGAGTTTGGCCGGCAGATCCTGATTGTTGATGACAAAGGTCATGTCGCCCACAATCTGGATAGTCGCCTGGGAGTACACAATTTCACCCCGTTCGCGATCCAGCAGCATTTCCCCCTTGGAATCCTTGGGCTTCAGGCTCGAGTTCTTGAGCGTGAAGGGGAGCGTCGAATCGGGCCCCAGTGTGTAATCGACCGACTGCACCTCAGATTCGATCTTCTCGTACTTCTTGCCGTCGCGTTCGATCGTGCCTGTGTACTTGTAGCGCGTGACCAGCGTCATGATCTGTCCCCCTTCGAGGTTCATTTTGCTGGTGCGATCCCACGTTTCGCCAACTTTCACCGGGTCCGTCGGCAAGCGGTCCAGTTCCTGGTTGGCGGTTTCCTTCAGCACTTCGACATCGAACTGCTTCTGGAACATCTTCCGGGTTTCGTCGGGAATATCGTTCAGCGGATCCTGATCGAATTCGATGCGGGACACCCGATTCTCGTTATTGAAGGTCGTCGTCGTCGTCCGGCGTAACGTGCCCCGATGCAGGGGACGCAAAATTTCGAAGGCCGATCCGGTGGCCTTGTCGGGATTGGCCGAATCAAAGACATAGTCTGACCCCTGCACCTTCAGATTGATCTGCAGGTTTTCGACATTGGACTGCACCTGCACATTTCCGGAATCGTCGCGCTTGCCAGCCGTCGTTTTCACCGTCGTGCGCGAATCGCTCTCGGTGTCGATCTCCATGCCGGCAATCGTCAGTTTCTGGGTCGTCCGCGAGACGACCTCGGTTCGTTTCGTCGTGGACTCGGCGACTTTTTGCACCAGCTTGACCTGGGCCAAGCCGGTCGAACTCCAGCCTCCCAGCACACAGACCACAACCAGAATTTTTCGCAGTAACATCGTTTTCTCCTGAGTATCCGTTTGAAAAATGACCTCGTACGGTTTCCACAGACTACGCACCGTGATATTGCAGTTCCTTCCGCCGGTCGGCAGTTCTCAGCGCTCCGCTGCCGTCAATTCCTGGAAGACATTCATTCCGGACCTCCGCCACCCGCTGCTCAGCTTCGGCGATGACGGCCAGCGTTTCAGCGCCGAGTTTGTCTCCCGACGTTTCGCGTCGATCGCGAAGTTGAGTCAGAGTCACCCTCGCGTCAGCCACAGCTCCAGAATCGAATTGGGCCAACGTCAGATAGGCCAGCCGCTGCAGGGCGGGGTCGCGGTTGACAGCCGTCGTGGCCTCATCGGAACCGATCGGCCGTGTCAGTTCGGCGAGAGCCAGGTCATGTTTGCCCAGGCGGTATTGAACGATCCCCAGCAGACAACGATGGCTGACCGATTCTGGATCCTCCCGACAGAGGGCTTCCGCCCCTGACAGGGCCGTTTCGTAATCGGACCGCGGTCGGCCCGGGCGGGATGCGATTCTGCGGACGAGTCGTTCCAGTCGATCGAGTGACAACACAGGCGCCGATTTCTCGCCTTTGGACGCGCGATAGATCCGCAACCCTTCCACCAGCAGCGACACCGCTTCGACATCGTGGTTTTTGTCGGCCAGAATCGTGCCATAACCCACAAAATGCGCTCCCAGGCTGATATGGTCGGTGCCCACGAGCCGGGCCATGTTGTGCATGCATTCATGGAACAGCAGCAGCGCTTCGTCGAAGGCATCGTCGCGCTTGACCACCAGTTGAAACAGGGCATCCACCGTATACAGGTAGTACTCGCGGGGCGGGTCTTTCATCTCCCGGTAGATCTTCCAGGCATTGCGGAAATAGGGCTCTGCCTTTTCGAGACGACCATTCTGCCTGAGCCAGTGTCCCAGGGCAAAATTGTAGTAGGCGGCCGACTGACTCTGTTCGGGCACCGTCTGCAGCGACAGTTGTACCACTTCGGTCATGACCTGCTCGGCCTCGTCGGTCGAATTCATACGCGTCAGCACCAGCGAGAGCTTTTCCAGGGTGCGGGCCAGCAGAAACGGCTGCTGCCGGGGTTGTAACCTGAGAATGCGGACGGCTTCCTGCAGTAAAGTTCGGGCTTCATCGAGACGCCCCGTGCGCTCCAGAATCGCCGCCAGGTCACTGCGTGTTTCGCAGAACGCCAACTGACGTGAGTCGGGCAGCTTCGAGGTGATCGTGAGTGACTCGCGCAGCACCGACTCGGCTTCCGAGTCATCACCCGTCATCCGCAAGACGCCCCCCAGGTGCCCCAGAGTCAGCGCCAGGTTCGGACTGTTATCGCCATGCAGCCACCAGATCCGGGCCGACTCGCGAAAGAGCCGTTCGGCGGTTACCAGGTCGCCAGTACGCTGTGCCCGCAGCCCCAGGCTGTCGAGGGCCGCGGCCACCGTCGCGTGATCCTTCCCGAACAGTTCCCGGGCGCGATTGATGACTTTCGGCACATCCACCTTTTGATCCACCGTTTCCTCGGGATTCACGGCGACAACGATGTCTTCGAGAAACGCGGCGATGGCTTGCGACTTCTGGGCTTCCGCATGGGCCCGCAGGTAGCCATTGGTTGCGAACACCACGTCTACCAGCATCGCCACACCCACCACGAGCGCCACGGTCGCGACGCTGCGATTACGGCGAATGAATTTTCGCAGGCGATACAGAGTGCCGGGGGGACCGGCCTCTACAGGCTCGTGCCGCAGGTAGCGTTCGATGTCGGCGGCCAGATCGCTGGCCGTGGCGTACCGCCGCGTGCGGTCTTTTTCCAGAGCTTTCATGACGATCCAGTCGAGATCGCCTCGAAACATGCCCGACAGTTGCCGTGGTTCAATCTTGCGATTGCGGGCCACGGTTTCCAACTCTTCATGCATCGTGCTGATTCGCAGCGAAGGGGGTGGCGGATCTTCATCACGAATGATTCGCTGCATTTCGGCATAGCCGGCCGATTTCAGCCAGTCGGCCGCGATCGGCGTGGTGGCGGTCAGTAGTTCGTACAGCAACACTCCCAGCGAATAGATGTCGCACCGGGTATCGACGTCGAGCCCCGACATTTCCGCCTGCTCGGGGCTCATGTACTGCGGCGTTCCCACGATCTGCCGAAATTCGGTGAATACGGTTTTTTCCGTGAGCCGCATGCTTGTCGCCTTGGCGATGCCAAAGTCGATGACTTTCACGACGGGAATCCCGTCATGCAACGTCACCAGCACGTTAGTCGGCTTGATGTCGCGGTGAATGATCCCCTTCTGGTGGGCATGTTGAACCGCCTGGCAGACGGTCACAAACAGGGCCAGCCGTTCGCGCATCGACAGGCCGTTCTTGTCGGCGTATTCGGTGATGGCAATGCCCCGGACCAGTTCCATCACGAAATAGGGACGCCCCGTGACGGTCGAGCCGGCATCGAAGACCCGGGCAATATTCGGATGATCCATCAAGGCCAGTGCCTGTCGCTCGGATTCAAACCGAGCGACAACCTGTTTCGTATCCATTCCCAGCTTGATGACTTTCAGCGCCACTTTGCGTCGGACCGGCTCGATCTGCTCGGCCATGTAGACGACACCGAAGCCGCCTTCCCCAATCTGCTGTAACAGCTTGTAGCGTCCAATGATCGTGCCGGGACCTTCCGAAACCGCTTCGGCCTCCACGGTCGCCTGCAGAAACCCGCCCGCCGCTTCGTGCGCCCGCAATAACGTTTCGACCCGACCACGAATGTTGGCGTCGGCACCGCAGGCCCCATCCAGATACGCGGCACGCTCCGCAGACGAACTCTTCTGCAGGGCCGCATCGAAAATGTCTGAGAGCCGGGGATCTTTCATGGTCAGTGCCTCACACAGACATGCGCTGTTTTTGCCGAAAGCGCCTCACGGAATTTGAGATTTTTCCGATTCATCGTAGCGACTAGTGGGGAACCGTGTCTCCGTGGAGACGATTCCTCCCGCCGGCCGGTCCAAAACTGCGAAACGAGGGGAGTGGCCCCCCCCGGGAAAGATAAACCAGGCATATTGGGTCGAAAGAGGGGCTCAAAGACAGCGTACCGGGGGCCAGAGCGAAACAATCTCACCCCACCGCCGGGCCGCTGGCTCGGTTTTTAACCGCTGTCGCCGGGCTCGTCACCCCCTGTGATTTCATGGAACAGCCAGGCGCGCGCGAACGCCCAGTACCGGGCCGCCGTGGCCCGCGAAATCCCCAGGGCGGCCGCCGCCTGCGCGTCGGACAGGCCTGCGAAGAACCGCAGTTTCACCAGGTCGGCCTTCACGCGGTCTTCGGCTTCCAGGCGGGTGAGTGCCTCGTCGAGGGCCAGCAGATCATCATTGGGTGGCGGACTGGCCAGATCGAGTTCGTTCAATTCCAGCCGTCGAGCACCGCCACCGCGCTTCTGCCGGCCTTTGCTGCGGGCTCGATCGATCAGAATCCGCCGCATCGCCTCGGCGGCCGCCGTAAAGAAGTGACCGCGGGTTTCGAAATGGGGTTCGCCGGCACCAACAAGCCGCAAATAGGCTTCGTGGACGAGGGCCGTGGCCTGCAGCGTCTGCCCCGGCGATTCCTGACACAGATGGACGGAGGCCAGCCGACGGAGTTCGTCATAAACGACCGGCAGCAACCGCTCGACCGCGCCCGGCTCGCCGGAACCAATGGCATCCAGAATTCGCGTGACATCGCTCATGCCGGGATTATAACCAGCTGCGACAACGAACGCGCGATGTGTCTGTCACAGCCGCGAATCGGTCCGTCGCACACGATGACCGGGTGTGCCCATCTCTTTCGAACGGGGAACTCTCGATCCGGCACGTTAAACCCAGCGAATCTTGGGCCGCTGTCGGCGGGCAGGCCAAACGGCAGCGGCCCAGAGAAAATCATCGAATCCAAAACGTTACGAATCTCTCAAGGGCTGGAAGGACTCTTTTCCTGCAACTCGGTCTTCAGGAACTCCTTATACAGATCCACAATCGCCTGAGCCCGTTCGACGGCCAGCGTGGCTTGTTGGAACATCTCTTGAGAAAGACGAGCCTCGGACTCGCTGATCGCGTGGTTTTCAACCAGTTCGCTGATTCGCTTCCGTTCGTACTGCGCACGCTCCTGCCGCGACAGCGCCCCCTTCAAGTCGAGTTCAGCCAATTTGACATGTGCCGCAAAATTCTCTCTCATCAATTTGACCAGGCGTTCCTGCGAGCTCAATTCGACTCGGGCCCGTTCGAGAGCCTTGGCTTTCAATTGGGCATTTCGACGGCCTTCAAGCATCTTCTGTTGCGGCAACACGCCCTTTTCATAGAGTTGTTCCAAGTTCTGAAATTCTGCGGCCGTGGCGGCAGCGGCAATCTGCGCTTCTTCCAGCGCCGCCTGGGCCGACTTCAGCGCGTTCTCGGCTAACAAGACTTCTTTACGTGGGTCTGCGAACTCCGTTAAAGCCCGCGGTCCGCGCGACCGACCTGGTTTTACGTCAAGTCCGGCCGATGAGCTGTCCCCTTGGGTGAATGGCGTTACCGTCAGAGAATCGTCCGTTGCCGAGTCGATATCGGATATTGACGCGGCGGGACGAGCCGAGTTATGGCCTTGCGACTCTAGTTCCTGACCAACTGCCGCCGACGGTTGACGCGCCGGCAAACCCACAGCCTCGTAAATCTCGTGGAGTTTTACCAGGAACTCGGGGACCGCTGCAGCCGAGAGATCGTAATACGGACCGAAGACTTCGTCCTCCTGCGTCACGATCCCCACACACGGGATGCGCACCGTGCCAAAACCGGCCGAATTCTGGCTTTCAAACAACTGATAAAACTCGGTACCAGCAGCGCTGTCAAAATCGAGTTTCAGAGCCAGGCAATTCCCGTGGATCGACTTCAGGACTTCGTCGTTCGTCAGCAGTTCGGGCAAGGCCCCATTCGCCAGGTCGTTTTTGCGATAAACGAAAATCACCAGGGGCCGCTTCGAGCGCCGGTGCTTCGCCTTCGCAATCTTGACGTCGGTTTGCCAGACCGACTCGGCGGTAATGGGGGCTAAATCGGCAGGTGAGTCATTGGCAAACGTCTTGCCGACAACCGGCGGAGTTCCCGTTCCCGTGGCCTGACCGTTCGGAACCCCATCGCCGCGACTGGGCCCCATGACAGCGGCTCGCGGTTTCTTCCACGGGCCCGTCTCATGTCCGCGACGCTCCGAATCGAGCAGATCAGCGACTCGTCGGTCGATGATCTCGTTGGCCCGCTTACGGCGGGCGTTGACATTTTTCTCGATCTCGTCAAGTCGGCGTCGGATCTCAGTCAACTGATCCAATTGCCAGCGTTCTCGGGCACGAAAGTTCGCTTCCACCTGCGTGCGCAATTCCGCCTTCAGCTTTCTGAGTTCGGCCTGAGGGACTTCCGAATCTCCTGTTTCCTCCGCGATAGCCTGCCGCAACCGTTCGATCTGCCGCACAGTCGCGTCATCGAAGTTGAGCACCGGCGGGGGATTCGACGGCCGTCGGCTCCCCAGCATGAGATCGGCATCAGACGCCCCCGACATCCCGCCTCCACCAGCATCGGCACCGGCCCCGCCCCCTTTGCCTGCCGGCACACGCGGTTGTCCTTCGCGATCGAGCTTCTCGACGAGCGCTTCCAGCATCAGTAGAAATTCGGGCTGACCACGAATGATCAGGGAATTGGTTCGATCATCGGCCACGATTGTGGTCGAAGTTTCCCGGATCTTCTCGTCGAACAATTCCAGCAGGTTACTCTTCGTCTGCTGTGCCTCGACCTGGGCGAGATGAAACACCTTGATCTGCATTTCGACAGGAACGGCGTTTTTATCCTGCCCGATCGCCACGGCTTCGATCGCCAGGGATCCGATCGTCAGGACGCACACGATCACGACATCACTCAAACCGATTCGCAATAACTGACGCATGACATAAACTCCCAGTGTGAGAAACGGTCTATTACAGACCGAAATTGATATTCGTCAGACGGGGTTCAACAGGGTTTCGACGCAGCGACCGATTCCCAAGTCTCATCCCGCGCCACACGCTTGCCGTTCGCTCACCAGCTCACCTGAGCGAGCGCTGGTGGATCCCATCGAGTTCGCCGGCTGTAAGGCTCAGTCATACAGCACGGCACCGTCTCAATGGCCTTGTTCAGGCGGCCCCGAACGCTCGGATTCCGCCCCCTCCTCCAGAATCGTTTTCGCCAGAAAGTCGACATCCTCATCGGCCTGCCGAATCTGCAGATCCAGCGCTTCGTCCTCGTCGCCATTCCAGGTCGTTTTCGCCGACGCGATGTCATTACCGGGGCGACCGGCTTCCGCTTCCACTGACGGATCTGCGGACAGGTCTCCGGACGATGATCGCGAGTTCCCCTGCAGCGCGTACTGAATCAACCCGGCGATCGTCGTCACGCCGACCAGCACAGCCAAGGCAATTGTGCCACCCAGAATGGTCTTGTGGCGTGTTGTCTGCTCTCGTACCGACGGCGCCGCCGGTTGCCTCCGCAGCATTTCGGGTAAGGGGACCGTCGTCGGTTGCTGCACGTGAGCCAGGCATTGCTCGAACAGTTGAGTCACTTCAGTCGCCGTGGCAAACCGATCGGCCGGGTCTTTGGCGTGCAGTTTGCGAATGATATCTTCCAGAAACTCCGGAATCCCGGGGTTGATTTCGCGAATGGAACGGGGTTCTTCGTCGGTGATGCGGCGCAACATGCCAAAGCTGGTCTCGGCCCGAAACGGGGGACGGCCCGTACACAGCGTGTAGAGCACAGTTCCCAGGCTGAACAGATCGCTGCGACTGTCAACGGCATCGCCCCGCGCCTGCTCGGGTGACATGAATTGGGGGGTTCCCGCGATCACACCACTGCGTGTCAGGCTGGCATCATCTGCCGCCCGGGCCAGGCCGAAGTCGGTAATCTTCAGACGCTCGACACCATCGTCCAGCAGAATGTTGGCAGGCTTGATGTCGCGATGCACCAACCCCTGGGCATGAGCGGCCGCGAGTCCCGCGGCGACTTGCCGGCCGATCCGCAGAATCTCGGGAGTGGCCAGCGGAGCCTGGGTATCAATTCGCTTCTGCAGAGAGGCGCCGCGAATGTAGGGCATGACCAGATAAGGCAGGCCATTCGCCTCGGAAACGGCGTGAATCGCGACGACGTTGTCATGCACGACCGCCGCCGCGGCCTGCGCTTCGCGGGCAAATCGCAGGCGGGCCGCAGGGCTTGTCGCCAGGTGTGGGGCCAGCACTTTGATCGCCACGTAACGATCCAGCGCGACATCGAGCCCCTTCAGGACCACCCCCATCCCGCCACAGCCAATCAAGGCCGAGATTTCATATCCGCCAAACCGACCCAGCATGTGCGGATCATCGGTCGGAGACAGAAATCGCAGAATATGTTCGGGACGCAGACCTTCGGTTTCCCTCCCCAAGGCACTCGCCACCCCACTCTCCCGGGCATCGTCGGCTGCCGTGCTCAACGAGACTTGCGCTTCGGCCCACAAGGCGGGAGCGGCCGCCAGTCGTTCGAGGCGATCTCGGCAGGCCACACAGCTTTCGAGGTGCCGCTCGACGGCCACACGCTCAAGATCGGCCAACCGATCAGCGAGCAGCGCGTCGAGCGCCGTTTCATCACAGAGGTCAGGGTCAATTTGCATGATTCAGAATGCCGACGAACAACAGGGTATTATCAGGTGCAGGGCACGATTCCGATGAACCAGACAGTCTCATGCGGTGTCTTCCGTCCACTCGGACACCTTTTCACGCAGGCGGCGCATGACACGGCTGCGAGCGGCGTAAATCGATCCCACCGAGAGCTGTAACTCCCGAGCCGTTTCCTCGACGCCGCGGCCTTCGACGGCGGTCTCCCAGAAGGCCCGCCAGGTTTCCGGTTGAAACTCGGGCTGCACCTGCCGGGCGGCCCAACGAAAGACCTCCCGGCGGTGTTCCGTGCGGATCAATTCCGATTCGTGTCGGTTGATCGCGGGAATCTCGCCAAATTCATAAACATCGGAACCGCCCACTCCCCGATCATGCGGCTGGCGGGACAGTGCGTTCAAAATGGCATTCGTGGCGACACGCGTCAGCCAGGTGCGAAAGCGGGCACGGGCCGGATCGGTTTCCCAACGATCGATCGACCGGGCAACCAGCGTCAGCACCTGTTGAACCAGGTCATCGGCGTCCGCCGGTTGCATCCCTCGCCGACTCGCCAGCCGAAAAATGACCGGCCGGTAGATTTCCGTGAAGGCGAACCAAGCCTCGTCGTCCGCCCGATCTCTCAGGCGAACCAGCAAGCTCGGTCGTGTTTCAGGAATGGAGCTCATCGGGGACTCGGATTGCGAACGGGTCACAATTTCTGATGATTACACACGGACCGACGGAGAATCTGACAGGCTGACAGAAAAATTTATCAGATTTTCGCCAAACACTGGCAGAAAAGGATCGCCCGCCAAGACCAGGCCACCAGTATTGAGCCCATGTCGCAGAAGTCGTTACCCAGCCAGTCACCCAGATCGTGTCAGGGGGTTGTGCACTGATGGACCATCAGAAATCGACTGGGGAATTGGCAAGAGCCCTGGGCGGAAAGGAAGGCGATTGTGATCGCAGCGCTCGGTATCGCGGCTGCCAGTCTTTTTGCGAGTTCTGTGACGGCACTTGCTTATTTTTTCGGTGCGGCAGGATAAGACAGGGGGCAGGAGTCGTGGCCCACCACCGCCGGTTGACTGCGACACTGTCAGGATGACCTCTTGATGCGGAGATCGGCCGAATGCGCTACCAGTTTCCACCAGACCTTTAGCAACTTGTCAAAGATCAAATGGTCGCCGGGGATTACGCATCGGAGGACGATTTGCTTCGAGACGCCCTGCGGAGACTCGATGAAAGGCGACGGGAATATTTCGACGAGGACCCTGTCGTTGTCGAGGGAATTCGCCGCGGCCTGTCGGATGTGAATGCGGGCCGGTGCACGAATCTCGCCGATTTTGATCGGCAATTCCGCACGGAACACGGTCTTTCCAATAATGCCTGAGTTCCGGGTGATCCTCAGCGCCGAAGCCTCAAGAAACGTCGCAGCGATTTACTTTTGATTTGCCCAACGCACAGCGCCGGGAGCCGCGCGATGGTATCAGGCCTTCGTCAGCATCCTGGATTCTATCGCTTCAACTGCCAACGATTGCGCAGTGGCTCCAGAGAGCCATCATTTCCCGGTGACCGTCCGCAACAGATCCTTTCGTATGCGAAGCGGGCGCGTGTACCGGATTCTGTTTACGATCGCAGGACAGGACGTCCAGATCTTCTTTGTCCGAGCACCAGGACAAAATTCAATCCGCCCCTGAAGGCCCGGCTTGCGGCAGATCGAATGCTTTTCTGTTTTTCGCGGTGTTTTTTATAGTCAGGCGGAATTTCAGCGGGTAGGATGATTGGCATCTTACGGCGGATTCCTGTCTCACATTTCTCACTCCCTTTCGAAAGGGCCCGCGTATGTGGAACATCATCATTGGGGGCGTGTTCATTGTGGGCGGACTGACCGGCAATCTGGCCCTGCGGGGCACGAACAGCAGCGAGGCCATCGCCGGTCTGGGCGGAATTCTGGTGATCTGGGGAATCGTGCAGGTCGTTCGCGGACGGAAGCAGGAATAGGCCGATTTCTGGTGGATCCGGCCAGCGCGACCCACGCTGCATGAATGCGATTCTCCCTCGCCTTTCCGGCGGACATCTCATAAAAATAAGAGCATGTCACACGAACCGGAACATAATCGTCAGTTGTATATCGAAACAGTGGGCTGCCAGATGAACATGCTCGACAGCGAGCTGGTCGTCGCCGCCCTCCGCAAACAAGGCTTTGAACTCACGTCGGATATCGACGCCGCCGACACCGTGCTGTTCAACACGTGCTCAGTGCGCGAACACGCCGAGCACAAGATCTACAGCGCGCTCGGGCGGATCAAGCACAGCAAACGCCGTCGCCCGCATCAGGTCATCGGCGTGATCGGCTGCATGGCGCAGAAAGACAAGAACATCGTCTTTCAACGGGCGCCGCACGTCGATCTGGTCGTCGGTACTGGCCAGCTCGCGCAGATCCCGGAACTGGTCGAACAGGCACGCGTTGATCGCCAGCAGCGGCTCGCCGTCAGCCTCGATCGCCGCGACGCAACCCGCCAGCAGGTCAGCGACAGCTTCGTGAGTTACGACCCGCTCCGCGATCCGGAAATGCGCCCGTCACCATTCCAGGCCTTTGTCCGGATCATGATTGGCTGCGACAAGTTCTGTACTTACTGCGTCGTCCCCATGACGCGCGGTCCAGAACAGAGCCGCCCGCCGCGCGACATCGTCCGTGAAGTGCAACAACTGGCCGCCGAAGGAGTGAAGGAAGTCACGCTGCTGGGCCAGACCGTCAACAGCTACAAGTTCACCCAAGACGGCCGGCTGTTCCGACTGTCGGACTTGATCGCCGAGTTTCACGATACACCCGGCCTCGAACGCATTAAGTTCGTCACCAACTTCCCGCGCGACATGACCGACGACCTGCTCGAAGCGGTTCGCGACATGCCGAAGGTGGCCCGCTATCTGCACGTGCCGGCCCAGTCGGGATGCAACGAGATGCTCAAGCGGATGAAGCGCGGCTACACAATCGAAGAGTATCGCGACATGATGGAACGCATCCGCCGGATCGTCCCCGACTGCGCCGTCTCAAGCGACTTCATCGTCGGCTTCTGTGGCGA
>JAFEBR010000538.1 GCA_018242565.1 Planctomycetota bacterium
GAAAAGCCCACCAGCAGGCTGCCCCGGCGGTCGCGCAGCGAGAGCGTTTGTGTGGCCCCGGGAGGGAGCGCGATCTCGAAGCCGGTGGCACCGGTCACGGTGGGATGGGTGGAATTGCGGGCGATAAATAACGTCCATGCTTGCTCCCCGGCGGGCATCGCCAGCCCGTAACATACCAGACGCCGGGGGATCTGTTCACTGTCGGCCGGGGCCGAATGCTCCGCGGTCGGTGCCGCTGGTGCTGTCGTCGGTGGCTTGGCAGTCCCGGAATTGACAGTCAGAGTTTTAAGCCCCACGACAAATGGAAAGGCATCATCGACGACATACACCTGCCAGGCGCCGGGCAATTCGGAACGGGGAGTCAGCGAGGCCACCCGCTCGATCAGACGCTGTTCGGCGTCGGGGGTCTCGCCCAGGGGGGCCGTCGCCGCCATGGAGATCTCGCGGCACGCCTCGAACAGGGCCTCGACGGCGGCCGGGTGATCACCCGCGATCTGCTGGCGTGTCAGGGTGACGGGCAGGTCGCCAAACCCGAGGTCGACCGGTTGTCCGTCCAGATCCCAGCCGGGAGGAGTCAGAACGGGGTTGCCTGCGGCATCAGCCGGAGGTCCGGAACGCCACCAACTGATGATCTGCGAACCAAACGACAGCGTGGCCCCGACGATGATGGCGATGGCCAGCAGGTCGGCCGTGCGCCCGCGAATTTTCCGAGCGACATCCTGCATGCTGGCCGGTCGGGCCGCAGGCGGAGTCGCCGGGAGCGGAGATTTCACGGGGCTGGAGGACATGAGACCAGAGTGGAATGCAAGCTGGAACGTGAGTTAGCCGGTTAACCGAAAGTCGCCAGCAGAGCGCTGGGGGGGCAGGTGGGGCGCTCTGTCTAAAAGAGGGTCGCCTGAAATTTCTGGAGTTCCTGGATTTTCTGCTGTAAGGGGCCGGTGACCTGCGGGTCGGGGGGCTGTTGCTGCTGTGCCATCTGTAACTGCTGCTGATAGAGTCGAATGAAGGCGCTGACGACGGCATCGGGGACGCCGCCCCGTCCGCCACCCCGCGGGCCTTCAATGCGACTGATCAGGCCGCCACGGCCTGAGATGAGGTTCATTTCGACCATCTGCGGATTCATCTCGCAGCCCCCCACGGTGGGATAGAAATCGGGAGGCGGGACCTGTCCCCAGGCCATGAATTCGTCGTCGCGGTCTAGAACCGTCAGCGCCGCCTGTCCCGGGCTCTGTTTGATCATCTGGTCGGCCATCTGGTACTGGCCGTATTTTTCCTGGACGGCGCCATCGGGCAGTTGCGAGGCTTCGAGCAGATACCATTTGTATAAGCGCCAATCGCCGTTATTCCGCATCGACCAGGGGTAACCATTGGCATCGACGCTCTTGCCCGCCATGTCCTCAAATCGCCAGAGAGGATCGAACAGCGGATGCTTGGGCTGCACATGCATCTGTCGCATCTTGGGCAACAGGGGGAGCTTGCGGGTCAGATCGGCGACGCCAATGGACGTGGAGTTTCCCAGTTCCATGTATTGCTGATTGCCCATGCCGAACTGCCGACCCGTGTTCGGGTCGGTGATAAATTGCGCCAACGGCTGGCCACGGAGTGCTGCCTGGGTCAAATCCCCCTGATTCCAGACCGGGTTCAAAACGTTCGGGTTGATCGGCTGGCTGGGAGCCTGCCCCATCGTGGCCCCGTCAACCCGCCAGTTCAGGGGATTCGGATATTTTTGTCCCCCGCGTAAGCCAACGGCACGCCAGGCACCAAACCGGGCTGCGACCATGCCCCGCACGTTCCACGACGAGACGGTGCCGAAATTGATGATCAGCGCCATCATCAGCAACAGAAAAAACAGGCTGATGACCAGTTCGAGCGGAGCCAGGCCCCGCCGCCGCGACAGGCGCGAGGGCCCGCGAGACGAAGGCGGGCCAAGAGAGCGGCGATATCGGGAGAACGCAATCTGCATGATGCTCAGTGGGTGTTGATGCGCCGGAAGTCGACGGGAGTCAGGCCGCCGAAGTTGGGGGTGCGAACGTTGGGGACAAACTGCTGGGCCAGGGAGTTCTGCAGAATGGCGGGCACGCTGTTGCTGGTGGCCGGTACAAGCTGAGCCATCCAGTTCTGATTCCCCAGGTGCCAGACAGGAATCCATTGCAGGTTCAGAGGTTGCGGGGGGGCCTGCTGTTCCCAGTCTTGCGGCCAGTTGTCATAGGCGTTCGCGTACAAGAGTTGGCGGGTGGTCTGTTCGCGGCGGGTGGGAAAGAGCCAGGGAACATCGGATCCCGGAACGTTGCGGACATACCGGGCCCGCGGGACGAAGACGCTGGCCTGGGCGTACGCCATCGAATCGACATTGAGCGGGTACCGGAAGAAGTTGGTCGAGGTCTGTCGCATCGCGGGAGCGTAGGCCACTCCCACGAACATGTGATCACGTTCCAGTGGCAGTGGCTGGGGGGCATTCTGCAGGGGATCGAGATTCTGGTACATCAGAATGCGATACGCCCGGTTGATGCAGTTGCAGTCGTACTGTCCGGGTTGAGGCTGGCAGGCCTGGGCGGCACCGGCGAAGGCGTTGTTGGGGACGCGGTACACGTGTGGCACGTTGGTCCCGTAGTACTCGACGTTGAGCAGGCGATTGAGGTGGGCGCACGTGTAGACGGTCCAGACCCAGTACAACGCCGAGGCTTTGGCTGCCGGCGCTCCGCCGGGGGTGATGTTGTACGGCGGAAAGTTGTAACGGAAGGGAATCCCGCGCCAGAACGGGTCCATCAGGTATTGGGTCCAGAGATTGAGGGTGTGCTGGGCCCAACTCCGACGCTGGCAGCGGGCCAGTTCCAGGTAGTCGACGGTCGAGGCCGAGGCGTCTGGTCCGGTGGGGCTGGGGTCGAACACGGGCATCGTGCGCTGGAACGGATCGCCTTCGTTCCCCAGGCTGACGGGGGTGCCATCGGTTTTCCAGAGGATGGCCATCAGCTTCTGGTTGCGGTGCATTTTCTCGAAGCCGCTGGCCTTGCCGTCGGTGGCCATGTTGCCATGCAGGCGGGCAATTTCGCTGGCCACCGTCTGCGCGGCGTGCGGGGTCGTGAGGACCACGGCTCGCTGGAAGCGGGGAATGACGCCCCCCTGCGGGTCGGGGTTGCCCCCCGGGGGCATGTTCGGGCCGCGCAGGATCGATTCGAGCACGGGCAGCACCAGTGCCGACTGCAGTTCGGTCGTCTGCAGGAAGTACTTGACGACGTCTTTTTCCAGCGGGACTTTCTGCTGAATCGCCGAGCCCATTGCTGCGAATTTGGGAAACGACGACTGTGAAAAAATCTTGCCGACCTTC
>JAFEBR010000053.1 GCA_018242565.1 Planctomycetota bacterium
CGAACAAGAACTCGAATCCCGGTGCCGCCACAGCGGGGTTTGGAGGTGGATTTTTCGGCAAATCGTCTTCAGTCAGTGGCAGGGGAGGCAAGGGTTTGTCGCCCCGCGTCAGGTCGGCGAACTCAATGTCCTTGAACGTCACTTCACCCGGCGACATCTTGCCGTGCAATTGCCAGGCAATGACCCCCTCCTCCGGGAGGTCCGGGTAGTCCCAATCGAGAACGCGAATGCCCCGCATCGTGACCTGCACATGTCGGCCCTCACAACGAATCGTCATCTCATTGAACTCGTTGTCTTGCCAGACCTTCTGAACCTGCGGCAAACTGGATTTCTGTCCCGGAACCGCGTTCGGCTCATTTAGAGCACTGCCGGGTGGAAAGGAATGGCTGACCGGCGCGATCTCGATCTGCGGTCCGACGACTCTCATCTGGCTGCGATCTTCCACTCGCGACCGAAACTGCAGGCCACTGTTTCCGTCAGGATTTTTCATCCGGACTTTGAATCGCAGTTGAAAGTCTTTGTACGTCTGACGACTGACCAGAAACGTGTGCTTGGCCACACCGTTGGCGTAGGCGCCGACAATCGCGCCATCCTGAACCCACCAGTATCCCGGCAACCCTTCCCAGCCCTCCAGATTTTGCCCGTTAAAGAAGGCTGGCCGAACTGTCACAACTGGCCGGGCCGTCTCATCATCCCACTCGCAGACATAGCCCACCTTTTTCAGCATGGTGCGCTGCGCGGTCGATGGCTGATCCCACCACCGACCACGCGATTTGGAAACCAGCAACAGCAGGTAATGTTCACCCCCCGGCCCGTCATTATTGGGCTGGCCATCGTCCCAGTTGGTCCAAACAATCGGGGAACCGTCAGCCCACACCCATTTCCTTTCCTGAACCTCGTCGGTTCCCCCCAGCCACACCGCGTCGAGTTTCCTGGCCTCGGCGAGGTTGACCAGGTACACATTGTCCTCATACGACCGTGACGCGGCCAGACGTCCTCCCAGTTTCTCGCAATTCCGCCGGGCCGCGTCCCAACTCAGCGAATCATCGAAGACTTTGTACCACCTGCCCCCAAATTTCGTCGCTCCCGATTTAACATCGGCGGTCTGCGGACCCCCGTCACGGGTGCCAGAACCATCAATTGGGATCGGATCGGGTTTCCGCGGCTGGGTCGGTACGGAAACCAACGAGGCGGTGAAAATCTCCTTTCGGCCAGACCCCACCGTCACGCTCGATTTCTCCGCGGAGAAAGTGTAACCATCCTTATTCAGACGAACGCCGTGAGTGCCCGCAGACACTTCCACTTCGCAGGTGTACCGCCCTTCCGCGTTCCGTCCCCAACGGACAATCACGATTTCGCCATCGACAAACACGTCGGCATCTGGCTCGTTGACATCAATCACCAGGGTGCCGTTGGCGGTTTTCACTTGCGTCCGCCCCCCGCTGACCCAGAACCCGAACCCGACCAGCAAAACCGCCACGGCTGCCATCCCCATCCAGCCCACAGGCGGAATCGAACGCCAGGCCCCACCGGTCGGCGGGGGCGCGTTGTCAGACCGCGGCTTGTGTCCCGGGGGTTTACGCTGTGACTTCAAGCGGTAGGCCACACTCTCTTGTGTCTGATCGACCGTAGAAGATTTCACGTCCCCCTGTGGCAGCGTGCGCTCGGCAGCCTCCGACTTCGCCGATTCCGTGCTGATTCCCTGCCGTTTCACCCGGCGCAGATCCGCGATCAATTCCTGCGCCGTCTGATAGCGGTCTGCCGACTTGCGGGCGATCAGTTTATGACAAATCGCTGCCAGTTTCGGATCAATCTGACGATCAATCGCCAAGGGGGAAGGCGGATCGAGGATCGCCTTCTGCCCCATCACCTGCAGCGCCGCCCCCGTGAACGGCCACTGCCCGGTCAGCATCTCGAAGAACATGACCCCCAGGGCATACAGATCACTGCGCTGGTCGATGTCTTCAACCCGACCGGCCGCCTGTTCGGGTGCCATGTACGCTGGCGAGCCCAGAATGGTACCGCTCTGCGTCTTGCTGGCATCCGACACCACGGTTGCCGCGATCTTGGCCAGGCCAAAATCCATGATCACCGGTGTGCCGCGCGGCGTCAGCTTGATATTCGCCGGCTTCAGATCGCGGTGATAAATCTGCTTGTCGTGCGCCTCGGCCAACCCTTCCGCCAATTGCTCCACCAACTCGACAATCTCGGCCGGTGTGCGGCGTTTTCGCTTCAGCGATTCATCCAGTGTGTCTCCTTCGACATACTTCAGCGCGATGAACGAAATCCCATCAATCTCGCCGGAATCGTAAACAGGACAGATGCAGGGATGGTCTAACTGCGCGGCAGCCTGGGCCTCAATCCGCAGGCGCTGCAGCAACTTCCGGGCCCCCGGCCCTCCCAGCTTGGGAACCTTCAAGGCCACCGGACGGTTCAGTTGGGTGTCCCGGGCCAGGTAGACGGCCCCCATGTTGCCTCGTCCCAGCAGTTTTTCGACCTGGTACCGCCCCAGACGTGCAGGCAACCGCGACAAACTGCCGCTGGCCATTGGCACTGAATCTCCGGCGGTCTTGGTGTCTGCCGGATTCGGGTTCGATTCGGGACGCCCCGTCGGTACGTCGCGAGCGGCAGACGGCGAGGCTTTGTGCGGTTGCTGCGGTGTTTCAGCCATAATCGCATCCTGATCGACAAAGTCCGTGGACCGGACAGAGCGTGACGAACCGCACTCACCTTAGTTCACAAAACGACTGCGTTCGAGTCCGTTCCTGTTCCTGTAGAATTCCGTCCTGCCAGTACATGCCGCTTTGGGGCGCGAAACCGACATCCGAGAACCCGGTATTCTCAAAAAAAATCCACAGAACCTCGCTCAACGAGTCTACGGACTCCTATTGACCAGCGGGTGATGGAATCTCGCGAATCTGAATCTTTCGGAATCGAGCCGTGGTGTACGAACCATGCTGCTGCAACGCAATCCGTCCTTTCGCGAACAACCCTCGATCATCATGGTACTCGGCGGTAATGATCCCGTCGATTTTGACGGTCAGGTCTTTGCCCAAGGCGATGAGGTCGACTTCGACCCATTCCCCGAGATTGCGAGCCTTGGCTTTGGTGCGCTGCAGCGGAAATTCATCACTCAGTAACCCGCCCCAGCGGCGATTGTCGAGTTTCGCGTTGTAACCCTGCGGGGCAAAGACCACCCCTTGCGGACCAGCCGCAACGGGACCGAACCCCGAACGCAGGTACACCCCCGAATTGCCGTCGGTATTCACCAGGACATCGAACCGCAAATGAAAGTCCTGAAAGTCATCACGCACCGTATATAAATGGCTGACTGCCCCGGGTCCCGAGCCAACGAGATCGGTCCCTTCCACGCGCCAATTCCCCGGCTGACTGGGATGTGTGCACCAGTTCTTCAATTGGGATTCAGCCGTGCCGTCGAACAACCACACAAATCCGGGCGCCGGTTCTGGTATCTGTGATTCGTCATTCTGGCTTAAGCGGGGTGCCGGAAGAGGCGGATCGCCACGGGTCAAATCGGCAAATTCCACATCTTTGAACACGATCTCTTCTGGTGGCAGCGTACCATGCCACTGCCAGGCAAGTATCCCTTCGTCGGGCAAGGTCGGATCGTCAATATCCAGAACCGTCACACTGCTCAATCGCACCTGCACATGTTTCCCCACACAACGGATGAACATCTCGTTGAAATCGGCTTCCTTCCAGATCCGCGACACGAGCGGTCGGATTGTGGAAAACACCGGTCCGCCATTGGGTTCACGCACCAGGCTGCCCGGTGGCAGCGCCTGATCGAGTGTGCCGATTTGAATCTGCGGCCCCGCCACCCGGAACTCCTGCGCAGAAGTCACCTGCGACCGAAACTGCAAGCCACTCTGACCGACCCCGTTTTTCCGGCGAACCTTGAAGCGCAACTCGAAATCGCGATACGTCTGCTGGCTGCAGAGAAAGGTGTGCCGGGGTTGCCCCGGGGCCCGGTTCCCCACCAGACTTCCGTCCTGAACTTTCCAAAAGCCTGGCAACCTCGACCACCCAGCCAAGTCCCCGGCACGAAACAACGCCGAGCGCACGTTCACCTGTCCCGCAGCAGGCCGATCATCCCATTGACAAATGAAACCGGTGCGCCATTTGGGCGGCAAACCGAGTCCACTCTCGGTGGGCTGGTCCCACCATTTTCCAGGAGCCAGCGACAACAACAGCAACAGGCAATCTTCCCCGCCGGATCCGAAATTATTCGGCTGCCCCACGTCCCAATTCGTATACCCCAGTGCGGTGCCATCGCCCCAGATCCATTTGCCCTCTTGAATCCGGTCAGTCGCACCCAACCAAACGCCATCAATCGGAAACGGCTTCGCCAAGTTGAAGAGAAACTCGTTTTCTTCCCGGGAGCGGGCTTCTGCCAGTCGCCCACCCAATTCTTGACAGCGCTGGCTGGCAGCGTCCCATTTCAATCGTTCCGGGTACACCTTGAACCACTTGCCGCCAAATCGCACCGCATCCGCCGGAACAGACGGACCCGTCGCAACCCCAGGGGCATCGGCTGGTGCGACGGACTGCTCGGGCGTGCCCGCCCCCTTCGCGGGCTTGCCTTTATCCTGCCCCGTCGCAGTCGCGGGGGTCAGTCGAGCCGTGAAGATTTCGCGTTTCCCCTCTTTAAACGTCAACTTCTCAGGTTCGCCCGCAACGCTGAAGCCGGCTTTTTTCAAGCGGATTTCATGTTCACCCGCCGAGACTTCGACCGTCGCCTGCTGTTTCCCCGGTTCGGAAGATTTCCAGCTCACCGTGACTTTCTCACCATCGACGAACACATCCACGTCGGGTTCATTCACTTCGAGAGCCAGGATGCCGTGCCGGGTCTTGACGCGGGTGACGATCTGGCTGAGCCCGAACCCCAACCCCGCCAGCAGCACCACCGCCACGGCGACCAGCGCCCAACCCCGTACAGGATGCGCAGACATCTGGTCCAAAACCGTATCCGCCAGCGACTTGTCGGCGTTGCCGGCCCGTAACCGTGATCGGCGCTGGGCCTGAAGCCGGGCCGAGAGGGGAGTGTCATCGACCTCGAACTCCGGAATCGCGACCGCATCCAGATTCGGATTGGCAATGGTCGTCGTCGGCCCGACTTGTTCCCCGCTCTGCATCGCGCCCCGTACCGCGCGCAGGTCGTCACACAGCGCGGCCGAAGATGGATATCGATCGGCCGGGTTCCGAGCGATCAGCTTCAGGCAGATTTCCGACAACCGGGGATTAAGCTGCGGATCGATCGTCAAGGGAGCCGGCGGATCGAGAATGGCCTTCTGCCCCATGACCTGCAGTGCGCCACCCGTGAAGGGCCATTGACCGGTCAAGAGTTCAAACAGGATGACTCCCAATGCGTAAAGATCGCTGCGGTGGTCAATTTCGTCGACCCGCCCCGCCGCCTGCTCGGGGGACATATAGGCCGGCGACCCCAGGATGGTGCCACTCTGCGTTTTGCTGGCATCGGAATGAACGGTCGCCGCGATCTTGGCCAGGCCAAAATCCATGATGACCGGCAACCCGCGCGGCGTCAGTTTGATATTCGCCGGCTTCAGATCTCGATGATAAATCTGCTTCGCATGGGCCTCAGCCAATCCTTCCGCGAGATGCAACACCAGTTCGATCGCCACCGGTGCCGACAATCGCTGTTTTTTCAGACGCTCTTCGAGTGTTTCGCCGGCAATGTACTTCAGTGCGATATACGACATGCCGTCGATTTCACCGGTATCGTACACGGGGCAGATGCAGGGATGATCCAACTGGGCGGCCGCTTTGGCCTCGACCCGCAGACGCTGCAACAGTTTCTTTGCGTCAGATCCCCCAAGTTTCGGGACCTTGAGCGCCACCTGTCGGTCCAACTGCCTGTCACGTGCCAGATAGACCGCCCCCATATTGCCGCGGCCCAACAGCTTTTCCACCTGATATCGCCCCAACTGCGCCGGAAGCCGGGTCAGATTGCCACTGGCCATCGGTACGGAATCGCCCGCGGTTTTGGTGTCAGCCGGGTTCCCCCCGGCGTCAGCACGTCCGCCGGGCACTTTTCGCGCCGGAGTCTGCGATGATTCGGGCTTCTGTTTCGGTGTCTCAGCCATGCTGAATCCAGTTCCTCGCCGGAAAATCGGGCTTCGCCTGCACGCCCCATCGCCGAACCGGCGCTGACGCGGATGTCGGGGCCGAACGGCGCCCTGTCAGTAGATGCCGTTCTGCTGACGGCTTCCGACAGACTGCACGAGCCCGATTCCAGAAAAAGCGTAGATTTTTTCAGCCGCAGATTCCAGCCCTAGTCTCGGCCAGTTCCCACAATCCGGACGTTGGGCAACGCCTGCTGCAAACGGGCGATTCCCGTGTTCGTCACCTGCGTCCGCCTGATGTCGAGGGACTTCAGTCGAGCACACTGAGCGAGCCGGTCCAACCCGGCATCGGTGAGTGGCGTGTTTTCGAGGTGCAGCGTGGTCAGCGCAGGCCAGGTCGCCACCGCTTCCAGCGCATCGTCGCGAATCTGGCTCCCTCCGCAATACAGAATCTGCAACTGGGGCAACTCTCGCAGGTGCACCAAACCCGAACCGGTGATCGCGATGTTCATCAGGTTCAACCCCTGGAGCTTTCGCAGCCCGGCGAGCGCCCCCAGGCCGTCGTCGGTAATGCCCGTGGCATTCAGGTCGAGATGTTCAAGTTCCGTAAGACTGGCCAGGTGTTCCAGCCCTGCATTCGTCACTCCGGGATTTTTAAACAGCGATAACTGTTTAAGGTGTGTCAGGCTGATCAGTTGCGCGATCCCCTGGTCGGTCACTCCCGCGGCCCACAGGTTCAGTTCTTCCAAGGGTTTCAGCAGGCTCACGTGGACTAACCCCACATCGCCCACCCGACAATTGTTGAGATTCAGTGCTCGAAGATCTGACAATCGCTCCAGCCGGCTCAGGTCCCCGCCGACCACTTGTTTGTCGGAGAGATCGAGGCGCGTCACGACCCAGGCGCCTCTTGGAAGCGGGTCGCTCGACTTCAGTTGCCGTTCTCGCGCCCGCGACCGCACGGTGACGGTTCCCCCCAACGACAGGGCCCAGACCGCAACCTCACGCTCGGCATCGGCAACGGGATCCGCCGGCCCCGGTTTCGGGTGAGCAGGTTGAGCCGGAGCCGGTGCGCCAGCCCACGGCATCTTCCACAGAAACACGGATTTGTTGACACTCCCCCCGATCAGATGACTCCCGTCGGCGCTGAAAGCCAGCCGATTCACGATCACCCCTGGTTCTCGTCCCGGCAACTCGGCGATGACTTTGTTTTGTGTCATGTCCCACAAGACGACCACGGCGTCGGCCCGACTATCCGCCAGATAGCGGCCATCAGGACTGAACGCCAGGGCCCGGGAGAATCCGCCAGGCCCGTCGACTAACGTCTTCGCAACCGCCTGCGTTTGAAAGTCCCAGAGCACCAGATCGCCCGTTCCCTTCCCAATCGCCAGAAATTGTCCCTGTGGCGATATGGCGATGTGCCCGCCGAATGGCAGCACCGCAATTTCCTGCTCCGCCAGAAAATCCCAGACTCGAATCGTGTTGTCCCAACTGGCACTCGCGACCACTGGCCGCTCCGGATGGAAGGCAACGCCGTTCACCAAAGCTGTGTGCTTTCCGAAAACATATTGCTGGCGACCGGAATTCACATTCCAGACATGCACATTCTTGCCGACCTGAGTGCCTGCTCCGATCCATTGCCCATCGGGGCTGAAGCTCAACGCATGAATCCGATCGCCCGGCACACCCAACCGCCGAATCTCATGTCCCGATTCGGCATCCCACAAGTAGACCGTTCCTATCTGGGCGCACGCCGCCATCAGTTCTCCCGAAGGACTGAATGCCGCCATGGCCGATTCGTGATTTCCCTGGTACAGCCGGCGATTCGCCAGTCCCGTTGCCGTGTCGTACAGAGTGACGGTGGCATTCTGTGAAGACACCAGAAATTGGCGCGCGTCGGCACTTAAGGCGACGCCCCACACTTGCGCCGGAAAGCCCTTGAGGACCGTGACTTCGGGGCCAATTTCGACTGCGGGACTTTGGGCGGGCTCTACGGTTAGCCGCTGAATCTCGATCGACTGGACTTCGATCACGGCTGCGGGTGGGTCGAATCGCAACGAAATTCGCCCGCTGCGTGGCCCACCGGCCGCGAGTTCCTGATCTACGAGACTCTTTCCGTTGACTTGCACGCCGACCTGATCACCTCGTGCCACGATATCCAGCATAAACCACTCGTTCTGGGCGACCGGGTTGTCTGTGATCCCTACAAGCAGGTCCTTTTCGCCGATGCGATACAGACTGCCCGTCCGGTACGCCGTCTCGGGCATTGCTCCAATCAACACCCCATAGCAATCAGGTATCTTCGGATCTTCCCGTGGCCATGCCGGCCCCCACGCCGAGCGAAATCCGACTGCCCCCAGGCCCTCCACCACATACCGCATTTTCATGCGCAAATGAAAATCTCGGAAGTCATCGCGCTCGGTATACAAAAACGACCGGTGCTCTCCCGTGCAGCGAATCACCCCCTGCTCGACCGTCCACGACGCGGTCTGATCGGGGTGCTCGACCCACCCTGTCAGATCGGTTCCATTGAACAGCGAAACAAACCCGGCCTCTGGGGTCTCGGTACCCGCTGTTTCACTTTCGCCTGGCTCTTTTCGCGGGCCCGCCGGCGCTGGCGGATCCAGCGGTTCCAGCCGGGCCTCAAAAACTTCGCGTCCCCCGGCGACGATCTTCAGCGACTTCCCCTGAACGGAGAAACCTTCTTTTTTGAGTGTGACCCGGTGCGTCCCCGGTTGCACCTGCAGTGACGCCTGCTGCCGGCCCTCTTTGCCATCCTGCCAGATCACAGTCACGCTCTGATCATCGACGACTACTTCTGTACCCGTTTCGTTGACATCAATGACCAAGGTCCCGTCAGCCGTCTTCACTTTGGTCAAGACGCCACTCAACCACAGCCCAAACAGGCCGGCACACAAGACACCTGCGGCCACACCAACCCAGACCCGCGGTGGGCACGCCAGTAACCGTGCCTGCCACGATTCACGCCATCGCGACCATCTCCAGGCCAGGCCAGACAAGACACGAGTAGCGGTTTCGCTTTCTGAACCCGCTCGATCCCCCCCAGCAGACTCCGGGCTCGCTGGGGATTTCAACGACTGCAAATCCTCGTTGGCCAAATTCAATTGCTGCAATGCGTCACTCAACTCGGCGGCCGACTGGAAGCGGTCCGTCTTGTCCCGGGCAAGCATTCGCAGGCATACGTCCGCCAGCGATGCCGGCAGTTCGGGCTTCAACGACATTGGCGAGGGGGGTTCGAGAATCGCCTTCTGCCCCATCACCTGCAGCGCAGTCCCCGTGAACGGCCACACGCCCGTCAGCATCTCGAACAGCATCACCCCCAGCGAGTACAGATCGCTGCGGTGATCAATCTCATCCACCTTCCCGCTCGCCTGTTCCGGCGACATGTACGCTGGCGAACCCAGGATGGCTCCCCGCTGCGTCGCCCCGGCATCTGACGCCAACGTTGTCGACAACTTCGCCAGACCGAAATCCATGATCACC
>JAFEBR010000539.1 GCA_018242565.1 Planctomycetota bacterium
GCGTCCACGCCCCCAGACGGGCAGCTTCAGCGGTCGCCGCAGACATCAGTTCGCGTGTGCAATCGTCGAGAAAGACCAGGGACGTTTCGATTTCTTCCAGCTCGGCCGGTCGACTCGATGTCAGGATCGAGAGTCGCTGCAGTCGTGACCGGTCGTCAGGCAGTTCCCGCAACAGTCGCTCGGCCAGTTTGGTGGCGTGGTGTTTCACAAACGGCGAATTCATGAGAAACAGAGCCTGGGTGGCCACCGTCGTATTGGGGCGGGCGCCGACAATTTCGCTGGGATGCGGAAAATCGAAAACACCCAGAATTTCCAGCTCTCCAGCCGGGCGCTGACGTGGCAGTGGCAGATAGACGGCGCGTCGCTGCCTGATGTACGGTGCCACTTGTCCGCCCCAGGTCGCCGGGTTCACGGTGCCCCCCGCACCATTGATGTTGCCATTCAGTTCAAGCCCCAGCGAGGGACCGCTGCGGCCGGGGTCGAGTTGCCCGCTGACAGCCAGCATGGCGTCACGGATGCACTCGGCAGGCAGTCGCCGACGGGGCATGCGCCACAGCCAGCGATTGTCTGGATCCTGCACCTCGGCCTGCGGATGATGTGCGGACGACATCTGGTAAGTACGGGACAGGACCATTCGCCGTATCGTTTGTTTCAGTGACCAGCGATCGACATTCCGAAACTGCCAGGCCAGATGATCGAGCAGTTCCGGATGGCTGGGCTTTTCGCCATGAATGCCGAAGTAATCGACCGAACGGACCAGTCCGTCCCCGAACACATGCTGCCAGATCCGATTGACCAGCACCCGGGCCGTCAACGGATTGGCAGGGTCGGTCAACCATTGAGCCAGTTGCAAGCGCCCGCTGGCCTGCGGCGGAATTTCGTATTGCGTCGAAACGGGTACCGCATGCAGGAACCCGCGCGGTACAACGTCGCCCAGCGATTGAAAACTGCCGCGGCGGTAAATCGGACTGTCGTGCGGCGTATCGACATCGGCGACGCCCAGAGCTTGCGAGTTTCCAGGACGAACCGCGTCCAGTCGCTGTGTCAGAGTCGTCAACTCTTCACTGATTTTGGTAATCCGGGGATTGTCTGGCGGTACCGCTGGTCCACTGTAAATCTGCAAAGCCATATTGGGCTTTTCTGTTGTCCCGCGATTCACCGCATGCGAGTGATTCACGCCCCCGCCGGCCCAGCCGGCAACAACGCACCCGGCATAGACGGTCAACCCCGTGGCCGGTTGTTGACCTTTGGTCCCCCCCAACTGGCAGTGGTCGAAATCCTCGGCGAACACCGTTGTCGCGGATTCACGCTCAACAATCGTCAGATCATCCAGCGCACCACTGAACCGTCCGGTGAAATCGCTGGCTGTGATGTGCACAGTGATCGGCCCCGATCCATCACCCGTGTAGGTGAATTCCGCAGCACTCAACTGCTGGGCGCTGTTTGTACCAGACCAGACAGCGGGCCGATAAACGTGGTGACTCAGGACAGACCCATCCTGTCGAAGCACCTGCAACAGCAGGCCGTCGCGCTCGCCGGTGGACTGGCTGCCGTCAGTCCAGACCGAAGGACCGGCGGCAAATGTGACCCGATATCGTTTCCCGGCTGTGTTGGCGGGAATTCCCGTCGAAAGCGTAAGTGAATTGGCATGCGGGCTGATGACCTTTTTCGCAAATCGCTCCTGGGCATCGCGGCGTTGACATTCCTGCAGTTCGGCCCGCAATTTGTCTTGTTGCCGAGAAATGTCGCGAGCGAGTCGTTCAAACGCCGCGACTTCGCCTGGCAGATCGGGAAGTGGCACGTGGGTGATCTGGCTCCACACTCCGGGGCCATCGTAGCGCGTGGTGCGGGTGCTGTGAAAGATCCCCGCCAGCGCGTAATAGTCTTTCGTCGGGATCGGGTCGAATTTATGGTCATGACAGCGGGCACACGACAGCGTCTGCCCCAAGAATGTTCGGCCGATCCGGTCGATCTGGTGGTCGACCACATCGGCATCAAGTTGCCCTTTGATATAGTTCTGCAATGTCCAGGGGCCAATTGCCAGATACCCGGTGGCAATGATCTGCTCGCGGTGTTGTTCAGGGCTGTCGTACGGCAGCAAGTCGCCAGCGATCTGCTCGTGAATGAACTGATCCAGGGGCTTGTCGTGATTGAACGCCGCGATCACATAGTCGCGATAACGCCAGGCGTCGCGGATCAACACGTTGCCGTCGATGTCGGCCAGATCGGCATAGCACGACAGATCGAACCAGTGCCGGGCCCAGTGGTCGCCAAATGCGGGGGAGCTCAACAGCCGATCGACAAGCTGTGTGTACGCCTGGTCGGAATCATCTTGCAGGAACTGGTCCACTTCCAGAGGGGTCGGTGGGAGTCCTGTGAGATCGAACGTGACCCGGCGGATCAGGGTCGCACGATCGGCTTGCGGGGCAGGGGACAGCCCCTGCTGTTCGAGTCGGCTCACGATAAAGTGATCCAGCGTCTCGTGTGGCCAATCTGCTTGCCGCGGCGCGGGAACCGCGGGCTTTTGCAGTGGTTGCCAGGCCCAGAGCTGGCGAGAATCCGTTTTCGCCACCGTCACTTCGCGGCGGTCCGGGGCCCCCAGCGACACCCACTTTTCCAGGAGTGCAATTTCCCGATCGGGGAGTTTCCCGCGCGGCGGCATTTCCAGGCCGTCATACCGCACGGCCGATATCAGCAGGCTTTCGGCCGGCTTTCCGGGAATGACGGCAGTCCCCGACAGGCCCCCGGCTTCCCATCCGGCCCGCGAGTCGAGCACCAGCCCCCCTTTGGCTTTGCCCGTCCGATGGCTGTGGCATTCGTAGCAGTGGCGCTGCAGCAGAGGAACGATTTCCCGTTCAAAGAACTCCAGGTCCTTTGCAGACGGTTCAACCGTGGCGGGTGTTTTCAGCTCTTGGCCGACGACCACATTCGCGACGCAGAACCACGTTGCGGCGGCCAGCCAACACGTCGCCGTCCCGAGCCAGTTCCGACGCCACCGATTCAAACCCATTGAGCCATGCCTTGTTGAATCCGCCAGCACCTCAAGAAACCATCCCTCGTCCGACAGATCAGCTCAAGAGCCGCGTGGATTATCGAGGCGTGCCACCCATTGTGTTCGTTCCCCCACAGACGGACGACTGCTACCAGCCGGATAGATCGTGTGACGTAAACTCAAACCAGTCGATCTTCCGGGACTCTGGTCGTTCAAATCGCGGGCCTTTGCTCAAATATTCTCGAGCCGGCCGGTGGAATCACCAAAGCTGGAGAGTCCCTTCACGCCATAGCGGTCGGCCAGGCTGAGGAACAGGTTGCTGACCGGTTTGCCACCATGTTTCACGAACCGGCCTCCTTGCAGCGAACCGCCACCCGAACCGGCCAGAACGATCGGCAGGTTACTGTGCGTGTGCCGATTGGCGTCGGCGTTGCCACCCCCATAAACAATCATGGAGTTGTGGAGCAGAGATTGGCCGTCGACGTCGACCGTGTTCTTCAACCGGTCGAGGAACTTGGCGAAATGGCGGGCGTACCACAGGTCAATCTGCGACACCTTCTGAATCCACTCGGCACGTTCCTGGTGGTGTGTCAGATCGTGATGGCCTTCCGAAATACCAATGTCCTCGAACGAACGATTACTGCCGTCGTGCGCCAACAGCAGCGTCCCCACCCGGGTGGCATCGCTCTGAAACGCCAAGGCCAACATGTCATACATGAGTTCGATGTATTCGGCGTAGTTGGCCGGAATGCCTGCCGGAGTTTCGACGCCGGGATCTTTCACCGACTGGAAACGTTCAGCCTGGTCTATCCGCGTCTCAATCTCACGAATGCTGGTGAGGTACTGGTCCAGCTTGTCGATATCGCGCGGGTTGAGCCGGCGCTGCATGGCGCGAGCGTCTTCGCGGACGAAATCGAGAATCGAGCGCTGTTCCTGCTGCCGGCGTTGCAGACTGGCCTGGCGTTGACCGGGGGCCCCGGCACCGAACAAGCGTTCGAAGGCCAGTCGGGGGTTCGCTTCCGGAGTCATCGGAGCCGTGGGTGAACGCCACGACAGGTTGAACTGATACGCACAGGCATAGCCCGAGTCGCAGGCCCCCGAGCGATGCACCGAATCACACGACAATTCGAGTGAGGGAAAACGGGTGGCCTGTCCGATCTCGCGGGCCAGCACCTGGTCGATAGAAACCCCCGCGCGGATATCGGTCGCGCTCTTGCGAATCCGCACGCCGGTCAGAAATGTTCCACCGCCACGTGCGTGGTCCCCCGCGCCGTCGGGGCCGGGCTCGGCATGCTGATGGTTGAGTCCGCCCAGCACCTGCACGAATTCTTTATGGGGGGTCAAAGGCTGCAGCGTGGGGCTCAATTCCCAATCCGTGCCTTCCTGCTTCGGCCACCAGGTGCCGGGAATGGCGCCGTTCGGGAAAAAGATGAAGGCCGATCGCAACGGGGCGCCGGTCGCCGTGACGGCGACGGCCGACGTCGAAGATTCGGCCCCCAGCACGCGGAACGGCGTCAACGACTGAAATGCCGGCAGGGCAATCGCGGCACCCACGCCACGCAAGAACGTCCGGCGGTTCACGCCCCCGTCGCGCGAGGCAGGGCTGTGGGGGAAGTTTGACGGCTGCGTCATGGTTTGCTCCGAGATTCCGCCGAACGGCATTTCTGAAAGGGAACCGATTCGATCACACCTGAAATCAACACCGAGGGGCGTCCCTGGTGCTCATCCAGCCGAGTCACAATGGCGTCGATTGCTTCGACGTCGTAGTCCTCCAACCCTCGCCCTAACGCATAGGTCAGCAGCTTTTCTGTCACACAACGATAAAAATCGAGCCGCCGACTCGTCGCCAGGATCCGTTTCAACTCTTGAACAGTATTAAATGCTTCGCCTGTCAGCAACTTACCGGTCGTATCGATCACCCGGTCCGAGCGGGTCTCTCGGAACATCCCCAAGGCATTAAAATTCTCGAATGCCAGCCCCAGCGGGTCAAGCCGATTATGGCACGAATGACACAACGGCAGACTGCGGTGCAACTCCAATTGCTCACGCAACGTTGGCGAACGCCCTTCAATTTTCTTCGCCGACTCTTCCAGCGAAGGAACATCCGGCGGCGGTGGTGGGGGTGGCACTCCCAAAACGTTATCGAGAATGAACAGTCCCCGCTTCACAGGCGAAGTGCGGTCCGGGTTCGAGGTAATGGCCAGAATGGTGGCCTGCGTCAGAATGCCCCCCCGTGGACTGTCGGCCGGCAACTTGACCAGCCGCATGTCGTTCCCCTTCACATCGGGGATGCCATAGTGTTTGGCCAGCCGCTCATTTAAGAACGTGTAATCGGCATCGAGCAACTCGGTCAGGCTGCGATCGTCTTTAATGAGATGGGCCACCATCAATTCGGTTTCCTCTCGCATGGCCCGGCGTAAATCGCCCGTCAATTCAAACTGCTGAAATCGCTTTCGCCCGGCAGCGAACTTGGCTCGAAATGCATCGACCTCGGCTTTTTCTTCCTGTGTCAGAGTTTCAAACGGCTTATTTCGCAGTTCGCGGAACCGCGTCATCTGCTGTTCACGTTCAGGGTCTTGCTGTTCATCGCGCGAGACCACCACGAACGAATTGATATTCACCGTGTCGATATCGCGGGTCTGCAGCCATTGCCCCACAAAATTCCGCATGAATTCTTTGGCTCGGCCGTCACCCAGCAGGCGTTGCACCTGGGCGGCCAGGTTTTCGCGTAATTTGTGTTCGCCCGCCAGACGGAACAACTCGTCATCCGGCATCGTCGACCACAAAAAATACGACAGCCGAGATGCCAGCGCGTATTCATCCACATACGGATGTCGTCCTTCGGTACTCGGCTCGGTGCCTTCCTCACGAAACAGAAACCGCGGAGAAGCCAGCACCGCCGTCATGGCGCGGGCCACGCCCCCTTCGAAAGTCTGCCCCTCGCCCGATGACGCCAATTCCGCCAACTGCACCAGGCGCTCGACCGTTTCGCCATCGACCGGGCGGCGGAAGGCCCGCGTGGCAAACCGTTCGAGCAACTCCCGCGCATATTGCCGGCGATCCACCACATCGGTAGGAACCTCTTTGGGGAAGAACTTCTCGTAGTTTCGGGGACGCGACCAGTGCTCCATGGCATCCATCGGCCCGCGCGCCGTCACAGAGATCACGCGGAGCGACAGTGACCTGTGCCGGGGTTCGTCAGGTGTCAGCGGAATGAGTTCGAACTTCAATTCATGCTGCCCGGCGGTGAATTGCCGGTCGAAATCGAAATGAAACGACTTACCTTCCTGGCGCACAAACTCGCGACTGAGCAGTTCTTCGCCATCCAAACTGAACTTCAACTGGCACTTATTGTAGTCAAACACACCTTCGACAAACTTCTCATGGGCCGAGACATTGACCCCCACGACGTACTGGCCCGGATGCGCGATCTTCATTTCGCTTTTCACCACCGCGGGTTCGTAGTACGGCAGATATAAGTCGGATCCCGGTTTACGGCCCTGGGGCACCGGACCGGTTTCGCCATCCTTCACCCGCCGGAAGATCTTTCCTTCAACGGTAATTTCCGGAGCCGAGCGGCCAATGGTCGGAACGGCCTGCTTAATGATCGACTCGGCTGCCTGAATGTACTTCTCTAACAGCAAAGGCGAGATCGTAAGCACATCGCCGATGTTGTCGAACCCGTGTCCGGTGTCGTCAGCCGGAAACTCGGCATCGGTGTTGTAGTTCACACCGATCAAGTCGCGGATCGTATTCCGGTACTCGGTGCGATTCAGTCGACGCACCGTAACCCGGCCCGGATCGGGGTTTGCGGGATCGATCTGAAACGCCGCCGACTTAATCCAGGTCTCAATTCCACGAATCTGTTCCGCCGTGGGTCGGGGTTGATCTTGCGGAGGCATCAGCCCGGCTCGCAACTGCTTGAGAACCTTTCCCCACAGTTCACGACTGCCGACGATCTCTTGATCGGACTTGAACTGGTCGAATGAAACATTGCCCTCTGAGACACCCGCCGCATGGCAGGTCGAGCAATATTCCGTCAGAACCGGAGCGACCTGGTTGCGATACCGCGCCACTGCGCTCGAATCATCTGCCCGAATTACGGTTGCGAAGACGGCCCAGAACACCAGCGCCGTGCCGACGATCGCCAGAGGTTTCACGCGTCGCTTCCAACCGGTCAGCATGTCCGACATCAGGGCCTTCTCATTTTCGGGTCAATTCGAACTGGACTTCCATCCACCATACCGACCCGAAACCGTTTGTGCCATCATTTTTCGGGCCGATCGAAAACGGCACCACGATAGTTGCGACTCAAAACAAAATCCGCCGGGCAGTCCATAATTGAGCCCGGATTCGCGCTGCTTCCGGCCACATCACGCTGCCCCGGAAACTGACCAGATAAAGACGTATTACCACAACGAGGACGAATCCTGTCTTCTGGATACCTTTTTTATAATGTGCCCCCGATCTGTAGACGACGCGTGGGCTCCCTACAAATCCCCTAAAACTCCCAAAAATGGGCCGAAT
Source organism: Planctomycetota bacterium (assembly GCA_018242565.1). Lineage (GTDB taxonomy): Bacteria > Planctomycetota > Planctomycetia > Planctomycetales > Planctomycetaceae > JACQFH01. Next base: position 7,520 of record JAFEBR010000539.1, read on the forward strand.
GCGGCCAGATACCCCGCCGATCGCTGGAAATTTCACGACCACGTGAGCCAAATGCCGAAACAACGGAGCAAACCCGTCCCGACCCGCTGCCCAGACTTTCCAGACCGCACCAGCCAGCGACTGCCGGTGTTCACCTCTGGAAAGTTCCAGAAAAGCGAACTCGCCCACGACGTGCCGACAGGCGTCCAAAACCGAACTCATATTTACGCGTCGTTATAACTTGATGCATTTTCGTGAACGCCCGTGAATTGGATTGTCCGGGTGAATATCGAGCTTTTCCGTGAAAGTCGGTATCGCTACCATAGGCGTTTCGTTCTCAGCCGGGGTAAAGGCTGAGGACTATGTGCGGGTTGTAGCAGGAGGCTCGCTCGCGGAGTGGGTTCATCGTCCAAATTGGGGATTATTCGACCAACGATGGCTGGATATCGCGAATCGGAACGTCAGGTTGTCATCACGGGAATTGGCGTCGTCAGCCCGATCGGCATTGGGATCGACGACTTCTGGAAAGGCCTGCAGAGTGGAACCAGTGGGGTGCGCCCCACTTCAATGATTCCCTGTGCTCCGCCCCAATGCCAGATCGCCGCAGAAATCCCTGACTTCATCCCGGGCAACTTTACGAAAACCCGGGAACAGAAAAAGGCCCTGCGGGTCATGTGCCGGGAAATTCAACTCGGTTTTGCCGCCGCCGCCCTGGCCCTCGACGACGCCGGAATTGGTGAAGGTACGGTCGAACCCGAGCGCCTGGGGGTCGAGTTTGGCGCCAACCTGATGCTCAGTCCGCCCGAAGACCTGGCTGAGTCGGTCGCCGCCTGTATCGATCCGCAGACCAAACAGTTCAACTACGCTCGTTGGGGTGACGTGGGACTGGGAAAGATGTTCCCTCTCTGGTTACTGAAATTCCTGCCCAACATGCCCGCCTGCCATATCGGCATCGCGGCCGATGCCCGTGGACCGAATAACTCGGTCACAATCGACGAAGCCTCGGCCAACCTGGTCATTGGTGAGGCTCTGCGGGTCATTGCCCGCGGCCATGCCGACGTGATGATCACCGGTTCCACCGGGACGCGGGTGCATTCGGTGAAGTCGATTCATGCCATGATGTGGGACAAGCTCGCCAGCTTTGAAGGCGATCCCTCCACCGCCAGTCGCCCCTTTGACCGGACCCGCACCGGACAGGTGGTTGGGGAAGGGTCAGGCGTGCTGATACTGGAAGACGACAGCCATGCCCGCCGACGCGGAGCCCGCATTTACGGAAGAATTCTTGGTGCGGGTTGCGCCTGCGTGACCGCCAAGCCTGGTGTCGGCGACATTCGGCGCGCGTTGGCGCAGTCGATGCGTCTGGCTTTGAAAGACGCCGGCCTGCAACCCCATGAGATCGGTCATATCAATGCTCACGGCCTGGCGACTCCCGAGGCCGATATCCAGGAAGCCCTCGCGATCCGCGACGTGTTCGGCGAAACGGCGGCCAACGTGCCGGTGACGGCCCTCAAGAGCTACTTCGGCAATTGTGCCGCCGGTTGCGGAGCGCTGGAATTGGCGGGATCGCTCGCCGGGCTGACGCATGGCGTCATTCCGCCGACCCTGAACTACAAGCAACCCGACCCCGAATGTGCCCTGTCGATCGTGGCTGGCCAACCATTGCCCACGAAAAACAAGACCTTCCTCAAGGTCAATGTCACCCGCGTGGGCCAGGCCAGTGCCGTGGTCATCGCTGGGGCCTGACACACGTCAGGCTGGAATGCTGAGCTCCCCGAACAGCCGGATCGTTCGCAATCGCGATGAAGCCGGCTGTTTGCACATCGACTGCCGGGGCTGAATCCGGCCTGGTTGCTCCCCACGGCACTTGCTGCCGGGGGTTCTACGGTTGCCCCCAAACACAAAATCGGCAGTCTGCCGGGCAAACTGCCGATTTCCAACGGTTTCAAATTACGCCTCGGCCGGGCTATTTCTGACGTTTCGTCACGGTGACCAGGCCGACATCGATGTACTGCCCCCCTCCAGTCTGGTGGCAGTGCACGGCGATGCGGTTCTTCCCTTTCTTGAGAGACGCTTTCGCGGCGGCCGTCAGCGGGCGTGTGTCGTATTGCACCGTGTATCCATTCAAGCGGGCGACGAGCGTTCCATTCACGTAGATCTCGGCGTCTTCGTCATGGTGCACCAGCCAGTGCAGTTGATCAACGTGCACCTCGGGCAAGACAATGTCGCGTACGAGCCAGATGTCCGTACTGTTCCAGCGGGTGTTCACGGCAGTCCCGGGCGTGTCGGGAGTTCCAAAGCCCGATTTGCCTTCTTTCCAACCGCGAGGATCAAACGCCTCCTGGATCCAATCCTCGGCGGGCTGTGTGGTCGTGAAAAACCACATCGCCGGTTGAGTCGCTGCGGTGGGCACGACTTCGGTCACGATGGGGGGCAA